>CAZZAH010000443.1:0-4039 GCA_964652115.1 uncultured bacterium
CGCGCCGTTCGTCCGACGATGGAGACGAAGAGCGCGGCGAACGATCGATCTGGCGGGGTCAGATCTCCTTCGGCCTGGTCAACATTCCCGTGTCGCTGGCCACGGCCGAGCGACGAAACGATCTCCAGTTTCATCTGCTCGATCGGCGCGACCACGCGCGCGTCCACTACCAGCGCCTGAATGAGAAGACCGGCAAGGAGGTCCCCTGGTCCGAGGTGATCAAGGGCTACGAAATCCATCGCGGGCACTACGTGCTGCTGGAGGACGAGGACTTCAAGGCCGCCGCGGTGGAAGCGACGCAGACGATCGACATCGAAGCCTTCACCGAGCGCGCGTCGATCGAGGTGGCGTACTACGAGCAGCCCTACTTCCTCTTGCCCGAAAAGCGTGGAGAGAAGGGCTACGTGCTCCTTCGCGAGAGCCTGCGCCGCGCGGACAAGGTCGCGGTGGCGCGGGTCGTCATCCGCACGCGACAACACCTCGCGGTGGTGATGCCCGAAGGCGAGGTGCTGCTCCTGGTGCTGCTCCGCTTCGCCGAGGAGCTGCGCGACCCCGACGACCTCAAGCTGCCGAGCCGCGACCTCAAGGCATCCAAGATCACCTCGCGCGAGCTCGACATGGCCGATCAGCTCATCGCGTCGATGACCGAGAAGTGGAAGCCGAGCCAATACCGCGATGAGTATCGAGCCGCGCTGCTTTCGTTCATCCGCAAGAAGTCGAAGGGGCGTGGTGCACCGGCGCCGACCGAGGAGCCGGAGACGGAAGCGGCTCCGCGGGGCAAGGTGCTCGACCTAAGCGACCTCCTGGCACGCAGCTTGAAGAAGAAGTCCACCAGCCGGTCCTCCGCGCGGTCAGCGCCATCCGCGAAGCGCGCCTCGCACGGACGCTGAGTCTTCGCGCCCTTCGAAAGGAGACCGCCATGCGGATTGCCCAGATCGCTCCCCTCTACGAAAGCGTGCCACCCAAGTACTACGGCGGTACGGAACGAGTCGTCTCGTACCTGACCGAAGAGCTCGTGCGTCAGGGGCACGAGGTCACCCTCTTCGCGAGCGGCGACTCGGAGACGAACGCCCGGCTCGTCCCCTGCTCGGATCGCTCACTCCGACTCGATCCTGACTGCATCGATCAGCTCGCGCATCACATCGCGCAGCTCGAGGAGGTCTTCTCCTCCGCGGATGAGTTCGACGTGATGCACTTTCACAACGGATACCTGAGCTATCCGATGGCGAGCCGGCAACCGGTGCCGCACGTGACCACGCTACACGGCCGGCTCGATCTGCCCGATCTGGTGCCGCTGCATCGGCGCTTTCCGCGAGAGCCGATCGTCTCCATCTCGAACGATCAGCGCCGGCCACTGCCTTGGCTCAACTGGGAGGCGACGATTTATCACGGTCTCCCGCTCGATCTGTACAACTTTCATCCTGAGCCGAGCGGCTACCTCGCGTTCATCGGCCGCATCTCTCCGGAGAAGCGGCTCGACCGCGCGATCGAGATCGCCCTCGGCGCCGGGATGCCGCTCAAGGTCGCGGCCAAGGTCGATCCGACGGACCGCGAGTACTTCGAAACGAAGATCGAGCCCCTGATGCACGACCCCAGCATCGAGTTCCTGCAGGAGATCGGCGAGGACGAGAAGGGCGACTTTCTGGGGAACGCCGCCGCGCTTCTCTTTCCGATCGATTGGCCCGAGCCTTTTGGGCTGGTGATGATCGAGTCGATGGCCTGCGGTACGCCGGTCATCGCGTTCAGCTCGGGCTCGGTGCCCGAGGTGCTCGAGGACGGCGTGACCGGCTATGTGGTCAACAGCATCGAAGGTGCGGTCGCGGCGGTGAGCCGCGCACGGGAGCTCGATCGCCTCAAGGTGCGCCGCCGATTCGAGGCCCGCTTCTCGGTCGAACGGATGGCGAACGACTACTGCTCGGTCTATCGCCGCCTCATCATGACCGGACAGCACGATCTCTTGGCCATTCGCTGAGGACGATGTGGAACAGGTCATCCAAGTTCAGGATCAGTACTACATCCTCGCGACCGAGTCGCGCGCCGATGAGCGAACGCGAGTGCTCAAGCACGGCGAGACCTTCGCGGTCTTCGATCAGTACGGCGACGTCCAGACTTACGGCATGGGCGAGGAGGGTCTCTATCACGCCGGCACGCGCTTTCTCTCGAAGCTCGAGCTTCGCCTGGGCGACGCGCGTCCGCTGCTTCTGAGCTCCACCGTGAAGACGACCAACGATGTGCTTCTGGTCGACCTCACGAACCCCGACATCCCGCTCAACGAGGAAGAGGCTATCCCTCGCGGCACGGTGCATATCTTTCGCACGAAGTTCGTCTGGCGAGGCACCTGCTATGAGCGGTTTCGCGTCACGAACCACGGGCTCACCCCGATTCGCGTGACGCTGCGGCTCCGCTTCGAGGCCGACTTCGCCGACATCTTCGAGGTGCGGGGTACGAAGCGGGATCGCCGCGGTGAACTGCTGCCCGCCGAGATCGGAGCGGACTTCGTATCGCTGCGATACCTCGGCCTCGATGGGGTCCTTCGCCAAGGTCGCTTCCTCTTCTCGCCCGTTCCGAGCGAGCTCGCCGGCAACGTCGCGCGTTTCGACCTGAGCCTCGCGCCCCAGGAGGCAGCGGCGATCAGCGTCAACGTGGTGTGCGAGTCGTTCGCAGGCGAGGCCGGGCGCTCGGTCTCCTTCGACGAAGCGCTCGACTCCGCGGTCGACGGGCTCCCGCGGGCGAAGGCGGCGCAGTGCGGCATCCGTACCTCGAACGTTCAGTTCAACGCATGGCTTGAGCGGTCGGTCGCCGACTTACACATGCTCGCGACCGAGACTCCGCACGGGCTCTATCCCTACGCGGGCGTGCCTTGGTTCAGCACGCCGTTCGGCCGCGACGGAATCATCACCGCGTTCGAGCTCCTCTGGATCGATCCGAGGCTCGCACGCGGCGTGCTCGGATTCCTCGCCGCGAATCAGGCCCTCTCGAGCGACGCAAGAAAGGACGCGGAGCCGGGCAAGATCCTCCACGAGATGCGCGGCGGCGAGATGGCGGCGTTGGGCGAGGTCCCCTTCGGCCGCTACTACGGCAGCGTCGACGCCACCCCGCTCTTCGTGATGCTGGCCGGCGCCTACTTCACCCGGACCGGAGATCGCGGCTTCGTCGAGTCGATCTGGAGCAACGTCGAACGCGCACTGACCTGGATCATCGAGCGCGGCGACCTCGACGGCGACGGCTTCGTGGAGTACGAGCGACGGCTACCGACCGGCCTCGCGCAGCAGGGATGGAAGGATTCGCACGACTCGGTCTTTCACGCCGACGGCGTGCCGGCCGAACCTCCGATCGCGCTCTGTGAAGTTCAGGGCTATGTCTACGCGGCCTATCGCGCGGCGGCGGATCTCGCGGGCGCGCTCGGCAAGCACGACGTCGCCCAACCTCTGCTCGCGCGCGCGGAGCGACTGCGCGTGCGCTTCGAGCAGGCGTTTTGGTGCGAGGAGCTAGGCAACTACGCCTTGGCCTTGGACGGCGCCAAGCGACCGTGCCGCGTGAATGCCTCGAACGCCGGCCACTGCCTATGGACCGGAATCGTCAGCCCCGAGCGCGCGCTCATCGTCGCCGACACGCTCCTGGGAAAGGACCTGCACTCCGGCTGGGGCGTGCGCACGCTCGCATCGAATGAACGTCGTTACAACCCGATGGGCTATCACAACGGCTCGGTCTGGCCTCATGACAACGCGCTGATCGCGCAAGGCCTCGCTCGTTATGGGTTGAACGACCGCGTGCCCGAGCTCCTCGCCGCCTTCTTCGAGGTGAGCCGGTACGTGGAGCTCGAGCGGATGCCGGAGCTCTTCTGCGGATTCAAACGCCGCCCCGGTGAAGGCCCGACCCTCTATCCCGTGGCCTGCGCACCGCAGGCGTGGGCCGCGGGCTGCGTCTTCATGATGCTGCAGTCGTGCCTCGGTCTCTCGATCGACGGCGGACGGCGCGAGGTCGTCCTTCGCCGCCCCATCTTGCCGGAGTGGCTCGATCGCGTCGTACTCCATCGGCT
>CAZZAH010000444.1:0-1821 GCA_964652115.1 uncultured bacterium
GGACCGTTAGCTTCGTTGCGGCGCGGCGATCGCGAACGCGGTAAGCCGATCGAGCACCGGCGCGAGTCGATCCACCTCGCGCCGCGGATCGGGTGGATTGAACGCGAAGAAGGGATGAAGCGCGCGGCTCGGTCCCCAACGCAAGAGCCCTCCGGTCGAGATCTCCACCAGATACGCTAGCCCGCCGGTGACCTCAGCCAGGTAGTCGATCTCCGTCCCGTACGCGCGGAAAGTGGGGGACCAGCGGCCGAGCTGCGCATGGCTGTAAGGTGCGAGTCTCTTTCCTTCGTGAAGCGCGCGTTCGACCGCATCTCGATGCCGCGAGGTCGAGCGCCCCGGCAACCACTGCCCTGACGGCGGATAGAAGAACCAGCGGCCGAAGGAGTGAAGCGAGAGCGAGCACGCGATCTCGCGCCCTTCACTCCGGGAGATCTCGATCAACCGCGCCACCGCCGCGCACTCCGGCTCGCTCAACGGCGCCGTGCCCGAGCGATAGAGAGGCCACCAGTCCAGGTAACGCGCGCGCGCTCGATGGTCTACCGGGAAGTTGCGGTTCAAGTCGACACGGGCGGCGTTGCCTCGCACCCAGCGAGGACGGCCGCGGTGAAGCGCCTCCTCCACCCGCGCGACGCCGTCCGGGTTCGCGATCGGAATCGACCAGATCGGCGTGCCGGCCGGCAGCGGGGAAGCGACCGCGAGCCATCGCTCGAGCAACGCGAGGTGCGCCTCGAAACCGATCCACTCCATCGGATGGAGCAGCGAGAGAAGGAAGACGCCGGGTGTTCGCTTCGACGAATCGCCGGGCGCCGTGAAGCGGTAGCCGCGGAGCGGACGGCCCTCGCGCGAACGGCCGAGCTCGAACGACTCACCGCCGCGCGTGAGCAAAGCGTCGATGCGGCCCTGGCGCGCGTCGCCCCGCGAGTAGTTGTCGAGTGGATCGCCCATCGCGCGATTCTAGCCCGCGAGGGCCGGGGACAAGGCCTACGGCTTCAAGCTCGGGTGCTCGTTCCCCGTCGGTAGCGCCATGACTAGGCTGGTCAGCCGCCCGGTGAGGGAGGCCAGCCCCTTCATGTCGGGCGACGCGAGCTCGCGGAGATGGTTCACCGCGACCGGCGCGTGCTCGATGAAGCCTGGCTTGCCCAGCTTCACTCCGAGGTAGGCGAAGGCGCCGAGCACTTGAAGCATTCGATTGATGCCGCACATGCGGTAGCGCTTGAGCGCCGCGCGTCGGCGATCGCCGCTCCCGGTCCCATTGAGCGAAAGGTACCGCTCGACCAGTACGTCGCGAAGCGCGGCCGGCAGCGCGACGTAAGGATCGAGGAGCAGCGAGGCGAGGTCGTACTCGGGCGGACCCATGCGCGCGCCTTGAAAGTCGATTACCGCGAGCCCGGTCGGCGTCACCATCAGGTTCCTCGACTGGTAGTCACGGTGGAGGAACCCGGGCATGCACTCGTCGACGCACTCGCGCGCCGCCCGCGTGTATTCGGGCAAGAGGCGCTCGAAGGGAATCGGCAGCTTGAGCACGTTCTCCAGCAGCTCGCGATGGAAGTAGCCCGCCTCGTAGTTGAGGACGAAGGCCGCGTCGTAGGCCGGGCTCATCACGCGCGAAGGATCGAAGGGCTCGGGGCCTTTGGAGTGCACCTGGTGGAGGACGCAGACCGCCTCGGTGTAGAGCCGTTCGCGATCGCGCTCGGTGGTGCCGCTCGCCTTGACTTGATCGTAGACCGAGACGGTGCCGAGATCCTCCTGCAGCATCAGCCCCTTCGCCTTGTCGAAGAAGCGGACCTCGGGCACCCGCACCTTCAGCGTGCGGAGATAGTC
>CAZZAH010000444.1:1921-4034 GCA_964652115.1 uncultured bacterium
GCGAGCTCCGATTGCGGCGGCCCCACCCACTCGAGGTAGCGGAGCACATCCTGGATCTCCTTCTCCTCGTCCCCGGAGAAGACGGAGATGCCGCGGCTCATGCCGTCGGCCGCGACCAGGCGCTCCATCGATCCGGCCGCGAGTGTTCCCGGACCGAGTATCACCCGATAGAGCTTCGAGCCCGCGGCAACCTCGGCGCCCGAGAGGATGATGCTCTCGCGGATTTCCGCGCGCGGCCCGATCACCGCGCCCGCCTCGATGAAGCCGAAGCCTTCGACCGGGGTCGAGCCGGCCGGTGACGGATCCCCGAGCAGGTCCTGTCTGAAGTCGAGCGCGATGTCACGCGTCGCTTCGAGGTAGGTCTCCGGTGTGCCGACCTCACGCCACGGAATGTCCTCGACTAAGAACGCGCCGAGCTTCGACTCCTGCATCCAGCGACGAAGGATCGGCCCCATCTCCTGAAAGCCGGTGCGCGGAATGCGCGTCACCGCCTCCGGCGATAGCAGGTAAGTGCCGGTGAAGGCCCAGAGCGAGCGATCGGTCGGATCGGGCCGGCGGAGGATCTCGGTCACACGAGAGCTGTCGACCCGCACCTGCGCCAGATGCGGATTGCGCACCAGAAAGAGCGTTGCGAGGAAGTGCCCGCCGCGATGCAGGTCGCGTGCCCGACCAAAGCGCGGGCGAAAGAGCTGATCGACGTTCATCACCACGACCGGATCGGTGTCGAGGTACATCCGCGCGTTCGCGATGCCGCCGGCCGTCCCGAGCAGATCGCGCTCGATCATCACCCGCGTGAACGGCAGCTCGTGATCGCCGCGCCGGGCGCCGAGGCTGGGCGTGTTGGCATCGATCCACTGGTTCAATTGCGTTGAAAGGTGGTGCGCGTTCACCACCGCTTCGGTCACCCCGTTCTGCTTGAGGTGCCGAAGAAGCCAGTAGAGCAGCGGACGGCCTTCGATCGGCAAGAGCGGCTTCGGCACCACGCGGCTGAGAGGCCGCATGCGCGTGCCCTGGCCGGCCGCGAGAATCATCGCCTTCATGGCTAGGGGTTCGTCCTCCTGAAGATGTGGGGGCGAATGGATCGCGCGAAAGACGTGCGCTGCCCGTGATTAACTGTACAAGCGATGCGCGCGCCGGAGCGCTTCGAACTCCGCAAGCCCTCCTTGCCAATCCCTTTCTATGTCGGCCAGGGTGGCGCCTTCCATGAGGTTCCGGCGGAGTCGGTCGGTGCCCGCGATAAGATCGATCGGCAGCCGATCGTGCTCGTACTCATAGGGCGGTTGGCGCCACTCGAAACGATCGAGGTGCACCCGTAGAAAGGCGGCAAAGATTGCCGCGTAGGTCGCGACCGGCCGGAAGCGCGCGCGATCGGTGACGTGGAGCTGAAATCCGCGGACGAGCTCGCCTCGAAACTTGTGGAAGGTCGGCTCGAAGGCCACCTCGCGCAGCAGATACCCATCGAGCCTCGCGCCGCGCGCCTCTCGCGAGACCTCTTCCGCGATGCGAGGCGGATCGGCCCAAGGCGCGCCGAAGAGCTCGAAGGGGCGCGTGGTGCCGCGCCCTTCCGACAGGTTCACTCCTTCGAGCATCACGCCGCCCGGATAGACCACCGCCGTTTCGACCGTCGGCATGTTGGGCGAAGGCATCACCCAGGGTTGGCCGGTTGCCTCGAAATACTCGTCAGGGCGATAGCCCTCCATCGAAATCACGCGCAGATCGAGATCGAGCCGCCACGCCGCCGCGCCGTAGCGGCAGTACTCGCCGACGGTGAGCCCATGACGCAGGGGTACCGGGATCGCGCCGACGAAGGAGTGAAAGCCTTCTTCGAGGATCGGCCCTTCGATCGCGTCGCCGATCGGATTCGGTCGATCGAGCACGATCACCGGAAGGCCCGCGCGCGCGGCTTGCCGCATCACGTAGAGCGCGGTGGTGAGGAAGGTGTAGACCCGAGTACCGACGTCGGGGAGATCGATCAGGATCGCGTCGAGGCCTTCGAGCATCGAGGGCTCGGGCTCGCGCACGCGCCCGTAGAGGCTCACCATCGGCACACCGGTCGAAGGGTGGAGGCCATCGCCCGACTCGACCATGTTGTCCTGCTTCTCGCCCGCGAAGC
>CAZZAH010000445.1:0-4025 GCA_964652115.1 uncultured bacterium
CGCGCGCGAACGGCGTCGACTTCAACGAGATCGCACCGATGCTGGTGGATGCGGCGCCCGATTCGTCGCTCGTGATGGTACCGCCGCGGTCGATGGATGATGTCGCGCGCGATCAGGCCGACGCCGAGGCTGCCGCCCGAGCCGCCGATGAAA
Organism: uncultured bacterium; assembly: GCA_964652115.1. Taxonomy (GTDB): domain Bacteria; phylum Eisenbacteria; class RBG-16-71-46; order CAIMUX01; family CAIMUX01; genus JADJQY01. The sequence continues at coordinate 154 of CAZZAH010000445.1, forward strand.
CGGTCGTCCTCACGCGAGGGCTCGCCGCTCGCGCCGCCGCTCAGGTCGAGGTGAAGAAGTCCGAGGTGGAGAACCTGAAGGCGCGGGTCAAGGTGGCGAAGGAAGCGAAGAACGAGGCGGAGCAGAAGGACCTGGAGCGGCAGCAGAAGGAGCTCGAGCTCGCGCAGAAGCGCCTCGAGCGGATCCGCGACATGCGCGGCGCCGAGCTCGAGCTCGCGCAAGCGCAGAAGGCGGCGGCGGCCTCGCGCGCGCAGGTGCACCAGGCGGAGCGCGCGCTGCTCGATCTGCGCGGCCGGCTCGATCAGACCGGAGCGACCGCGCCGAGCACGGGACAGCTCGAGAAGTTTCTCGCGCAGAAGCGTGACGTCAGCAAAGCGGAGACGCGGGTCTTGGAGCTCACCAAGGAGCTCGCCGGCAAGAGGACCGACGTGGCGAGCAAGGCGAAGGACCTGGCCGATCGGCGCCTGGCGGTCATCGCCATCGACGCGGAGATCGCGGCGCGAAAGAAGTAACGCGAGAGAAAGGGCACGGCGCCGCTCGATGGAGTGTGCGGCGCCGGTTTCGATCGCTGCGCGTGCCTTACTTGATCCCGTCGCCGCTCGAGTAGTACCAGTCGGGCCAGCTTAGCAACCACTCCTCCATCTTGCCGCGCAAGGTGCGGCCGATCGTCTTCATCTCGTCCGGGCCGGGGAACATGATCTCGTCCTTTTCGAAGTTGAAGCCGCCGGAGCGCCCCGCCTTGTCCTTGCTGTAACCGGTGGCCATGCCGGTCCAGACCCCGTTGTACTTGAAGAGAATCAGACCGACGACGTAGGTGTCGTCGAGCGCGCCGCCCATCATGTTGTCGAGCCATCCGTCGAAGTCGATCGAGATCTTGCCCGAGGTCAGGCCGTAGGCGTGCACGTCTTCGATCTTGAGCGGCCGATAGAGCCACTTCCCCTTCTCTTGATAAGGATGCTGGAGCGTGATGTCGCCGAGGCGCCACTCGCGAAAGACGCAGGAGTCGCTGGCGAGAAAGCTCCCCGGGTGATAGCCGAGGATGCTGTAGGGGACCGGCAGGTCCATGTCGTGATCGAAGGTGATGGTCACGGTGGCGGTCTGTCCGGGGTACTCGCTCTCGCGGGTCACGCTCGTCACCCACTGATACGGAAGGTGGCTCGAGAGCTTCCGCCGGCGAAGGTCTCGGATCAGGTGATCGCGCGTCAGCATGCCGTAACTGTCGGTCTCCACCAATCCGACCAGGAGCGCGAAGACCGGCTCCTTGATCTCCGGCTGATAGGGGAGGATCTCGGGTAGGGTCGGCTGCGAATCATCCGCGGAGAAGATCGACGGCGCCTCTTCCTGCTCCTGCTCCTCCGCGCGGGCCTTCGCGTGAAACAGGCTCGAGGCCACGACCGCGCAGACGACACAACGGATCCAGAGTGCGATGAAGCTCGAGCGACGAGGCAAGGAGCGCTCCTCCTGTTCGAGTGGGATGGGCCGATGAGGCGGCATGGTAGCGCGCGGACGTCCTTTCGGTATCGACCAATTGCGGGAGCGGGTTGAGGTCGACCTCTCGTGCCTTGACCGGCTGCCCGAGCGTGCCTAGCGTGTGCCGCGCACCTAGGCTTCGAGCACGGGGTTCGCCGACCGTGAGCAAACCCGAGAAGGAGACGAATGATGGAATTCTCGCCCGGCGCGAACAGCGCGACCTCCCTCAGCCAATCGACCATCCAGGCGCTGACCGAGGAGCTGCGCCGCGCGCTGCAGCGCGACCTCACCGACGCAGGCCTCCTCCCGACGAAGAAGGTCGAGATGGCCGGCCGGTGGACCGGAGGCGAGATGGTCATTCGCTCGGGTCGATCCGATGTGCAGGAGAAGGCCGTCCCGATCGATCAGTTCTTCCGGAAGATGGTGCTCATCCGCGAGCAGCTCCGAAACCTCGAACGCGAGATCAACAACCACGCGAAGCTCGAGGACGACGATCGGGTGGAGCTCCAGGCCTACATCACGCGGATCTACGGAACGCTCACCACCTTCAACGTCCTCTTCGCCGACAAGGTGGATCAGTTCGTCGGCCAGAGCTCGAGGAGATAGCCACGCGATCGGGCGTGAGCGACTCCTTGGCCCATCCGCGGCCGCCCGCGTCGGAGCGGCGCACGCTGCGAACGGTCGCCTTCGGTTTCATCTCCCTCATCCTCATCGGAACTGTCGGCTATCACCAGATCGAGGGTTGGAGCTTCGTCGACAGCCTTTACATGACGGTGATCACGATGACCACGGTCGGCTTCGGCGAGATCCACGAGCTGAGCGGAACGGGCCGGCTCTTCACCATCGCGTTCATCCTGCTCGGCGTCGGCATGGGGGCGTACGCGGCCACCGCCTTCGCGCAGAGCATCTCGGACGGAAGCTGGATTCGCTACTTTCGGAGGCGACGGATGGCCAAGAGCATCGCGAACCTGAAGAACCACTACATCGTCTGCGGCTATGGGCGAACCGGACGCGCCGTCGTTCATTCGCTGCGCGAGCGTGGCGCCGCCTACGTGGTGGTCGAGGTCGACGCGGAGGTCGTCGCCTCGCTCGAGGAGTCGGAGGTCACCGTCATCCGCGGGAGCGGCCACGACAACGACGCCCTGATCGCGGCCGGGATCGAGCGCGCGCACGCGATCATCGCCTGCGCTTCGACCGACGCGGAGAATGTCTTCATCTGCCTGAGCGCGCGATCACTTCGCGCCGACCTCGCGATCGCCACGCGATGCGATGACCTCGACTCGGTCGGAAAGCTCGAGATGGCGGGAGCGAATCACGTCGTGACCACCTACGAGCTGGCCGGACGCACGCTGGCGGCGGCGGTCGGGTTGCTTCCCACGCGTTGATGCGCTGGGACGGAAAGGCCGCCCTCTTCGATGCCGTGCGTTCGCGCGGCCAGGATGTCGAGGTGATCGTCGAAGGCGAGGCGCTTCTGGTCACGCGCGATGGCGCCGTGGTTCGGCTCGAGCGCGCCGACTTGAAGCAAGCGGACCGAACCGCGCAGGGCGAAGCGAGACTCGTCTTCCGCCATCCGCCGGGCTTGGTGTTGACCCTACCGCCTGCGGCGATGCCGGCCCTGGTCGCGGCCAAGCTGATGAAGCCGCGGACCCTCGGGAGCTTGGACAACGCGCGTGGCCTTCTGGTGGTGGGCACCGCGCTCCTCGTGCTCGTGCTCGGGTTCTTCCTCTTCGCGGTCGGGCCGCTCTCCGGGGCGGTCGCGACGCTGATCCCGCTCGAAACGGAGCGCAAGCTAGGGCAGGCGGTGTTCGAGCAGTATTCCTCGCGGTCCCCGAAGAGCAAGGACACCGTCGCCAACGGCGCGCTCGAGAAGGCAGTGGCGGCGGTCTTGCCGGAGGAGCTCACGCGCCTGCCGATCGAGGTCGCGCTGATCGAGGATTCGACGACGGTCAACGCCTTCGCGCTTCCCGGAGGCTATGTCGTCGTCTATCGCGGCATCCTGAATCGGATGGAGGACGAAAATGAGCTCCTGGGCGTCCTCGCGCACGAGCTCGGCCACGTCGCGCGCCGTCATGGGGTCAAGCGCATCGCTCGCACCGCCGCGCTGTCGGTCTTCACTTCGCTCCTCTTCGGCGATACCGGAGCGCTCGGCTCGATCCTGATTCGAAACGGCGCGCAGCTGACGTCGCTCGACTACGATCGGCGGGAAGAACGCGAGGCCGACGACTTCGCGGTGGAGCGGATGTCCGCGCGCGGCCTCGATCCGCGCGGCCTGGCGCGCCTCTTCGAGCGACTCGAGAAGGATCAAGCTGGGCCGAGCTTGCCGGCCTTCCTCTCCACGCATCCACCGAACGCGGAGAGGATCGCGCGGCTCGAGCGAGCGACCGCGATGCAGGCGCCCTCGA
>CAZZAH010000446.1:0-4019 GCA_964652115.1 uncultured bacterium
ACGGGAGCAACGCGGCGCCGGCTTGAGTCGGCGTGTAGCCCTGAACCTGGATCAAGTTCAGCGGGAAGAAGAAGAGCGCACCGCTCAACGCGGCGTAGAGGAAGAAGGTCAGGAGATTCGCGCCGGCGAAACGTCTAGAGCGAAAGAGGGAAAGCGGCAGCATCGGCTCGCGTGTCCGTGCCTCCACCACCAGTAGGGCCGCGAGCGCGAGAACGCCAAGCACCGCCGGCCAGAGCACCGATTCGAGGAATCCGTAGACCACGCCGCCGAGCCCGAGCGTGGTAAGCGCGGCGCCCGGCCAGTCGAGTCGACCCGTGCTTGGACCGCGCCCGCATTCGGGAACGCGCCGCAGGGTGAGCCAGAGCACGAACAGCCCGATCGGCGGATTGATGAAGAAGACCCAACGCCACGATGCATGCTCGACGAACCATCCGCCGAGCACCGGACCGATCGCCGCGGTGATCGCGGTCCAGCCTGACCAGGTGCCGATCGCGCGGCCGCGCTCTTCTTCGGGAAAGGAGGCACTGATCAAGGCGAGGCTCCCCGGCACCAAGAGCGCCGCGCCGACTCCTTGCAGCACGCGTCCGCCGATCAGCTGACCGATGGTGCCCGCGAATCCGCAGAGCGCGGAGGCGATGGAGAAGATGGCGACGCCCCAGGCGAAGACCCCGCGACGGCCATAGAGGTCGCCCAGCGCGCCGCCGAGCAGGAGCAGCGCCGAGAGAAAGAGCATGTACGCCTCGACCACCCACTGCGCCTGCGCGATGGTGGCGCCAAGGCTCGACTGCAACGCAGGCAGCGCCACGTTCACCACGGTGCCGTCGATGAACGCCATGCTCGAGCCAAGGATGGTGGCTAAGAGAACCCATGCCCCCGCCGGCTGTGATGCGCGGTCGCGCGGCTTCCTGGGCAATGCCGGTTTGCGGGGAGCTCTGTCGGTCATCTCGCGCGCTCCAGGTCCGGCTACTCCGAGCGGGCGATCGTGTCGACCCATCCGTCGTTCCAGTAGATCCGAATGCTGGAGACGACGCCGGTCCCGTCGCGCAAGAACTCCACCTGGGATTCGCGATCGATCGAGAAGAACGTCGAGGTGATCGGCGCGAGGCGATCGAGCTTCAGCGCGTAGGCGCTCCCGTGCTCGCGGTCCTTCACGAAGTAGCTCGCGATCTCTCCGGCCATGGCCGCACAGCCTGCGCGGGGGATGCGAAGAGGGCGATCGCTCCTGCGCCAATCGACAGGATCAGGCCCGCCAGAAGCGATCGGACTCGCGCCCGGCCGCCCGCTCGTCGTTCGAGGTTCTTGGCCACTCCGGCTGATACTCCTTCGGCGAGGCATTGGTCTTTCGATCGGACGCACTTCGTGCGGTCGACAACGGTGCGTCGAGGCACGCGTCATATCGCATTCATGCAACGACCCGGGAGTGTGACGCTGGCCGGCCGGAGGGTCAAGAATGGGTGCTCCCGCCTGCCGCGCTTGATCGCGAGTGGAGCCTGCTCCATCCTGCGCGCATGAAGAGGATTCGATGAGGCGAGCGCTGTCGGCTCTTGGGCCGCTCCTCATCGCGGTCCTCCTCGTCCTCGGGATGGAAGGGGTGGCGCGCCTCCGCGATCGGATTCTCTTCGGTGAATGGCCGAAGACCCCAGACCAAGAGCGGTATGAGGACGCCCAACGACTCCAGGCGATCGTCATGCCCGACTCCGCGCTGATCGCGGTGTTGCGGCCGCTCGGTGTGGCAAGCGCGCACGGACGAAGCGCCAGCGTGAACACACTCGGCTACCGCGGCGTCGAGTTCGATCGCCCGAAGCCGACCGGCCTCTTTCGCATCCTCGCGATCGGTGGTTCGACCACCTTCGATGTCTGCGTCAGCTCCGACGACGCGGCTTGGCCCAGCCGCCTGCAGCAACAATTGGTCGAGCGCTTTCCCGGCCGCAGGATCGAGGTGGTGAACGGAGGGCATCCCGGCTACACGACCGACGAGATGCTGCGGAAGCTGGAGAGCACCGATCTTTCCGTGGTCGAGCCGGACCTCGTCCTGGCGTACCTCGGGTTGAACGATCTGCAGCCCTCAGCCGCTCCGGGCTTTCGCGCCGACTACAGCGTCGGTCATCCGGATGTTCAGCGGCGCTCCCTCGGCTTTCAATCGAAGCCGCCTGGTTGGCTCGAGCGGAGCGTGCTCCTGTACAAGATCGGCAAGCACCTCACGCGCCGATACGACGACGTTCCCGACACGCCGCGCTCGAACGCGCCGCTGCCCGAAGCGGCCGCGAGCTATCGACGTCGGATCGAGGAGATCGCTCGCGTGGCGCAAGAGCACGGCGCCGCGTGCGTCTTCCTGACGCAACCGTTGCGATTCGGCAGAAGCGCTCGTCCTTCGATCGCTGACTCCGTCGCGGTTTCTCGATGGCTGCCCTACCTCACGGTCGACGGGGTCATCACCGGGATGGAGCTCTACAATCAGATCACGCGCGAGGCGAGCGCGGAGAGCGGCGCTGGACTGATCGACATCGCACGTGAGTTTGGTCCCGAGCCGGACGACTTCGCCGACTACTGCCACTGGAGCGATCAAGGTGCCGCTAAGATGGCTGCGTTCGTGGCGCGATCGCTTCCCGATTCCCTCTTCACGAAGGGCGCGCGCTAAGAACGCGTGACTCTCCCGGCCGCGATCCCGTCCGGGGTCACGACGCGGTACGAGTAGATCCCGCGAGGCACCGCTCGCCCGGCTCCGTCCCTACCGTCCCAGTCGATCTCTCTCGCCTCGCCCGGCGGAAGCTCCTGCGCGATCACTCGGATCTCGCGCCCGGCGGCGTCGAACAGCTCGAGCCGCACCGACCCCGCGCGCGCGAGGGCGAACTGCACGCGACATCCGGAGGTCGTGGGATTCGGATAGGCGAGGGCGGCTCCGGTCGCGAGCGGCGTGGCTTCGACATCGGCTGCGTTCCTCTGGTGCGCGTCGATGCGCGAGAGGTCGTTCGTCACATCGATGCCCGCGCTCAGCATCACGTTCATCGCGGCATCGAGGTAGGTGCGGAAGATGCTCGTCGGGTTGGTCGGGTCCTGCTTTGGGTAGGTGGTGTAGCCGTTCGCGAGGATCGTCGGGACGAGGATGTTCGTCGTCGCCCACATGTCGATCGCGATCGGATCGACGCCGGCCACGAGCTTGTTCACTCGCGTCGCGTCGGCGTATCCGCAGCTCGGCCCGTAGCTCGGCCGCGCGAGGATGTAGATGCAGTCGAGGATGTTGAGGTCGGGCCGACGGACATCCGCGAGGAAGCGCCCGAGCCCGCCGTAACGAACGCCGTTGTGCGCGCTGGTCGAGAGGCCCGTGGTCATCGAGCCCATGTGGTGCTTGGTCGCGCCGGTCACGCCGTAAACCGCGCCGTGGCACTTCAGCACCGGCACGCTCAGGAAGCTGAACGCAGCGTCGGAATAGCTGCCGCCGCTCCAGACGCCCTGCTTCAAGCTGACGTAACGGCCGCCGGCGGTTCTGAACTTCGGATAGGAGATGCGCATCTGCGTGCCTGCATCGTACGCGCCGACGACGTAGCCGTCCTGCATGTCGCCGGTGGAGTACTCGGCGACGGAACGCGAGCGGATGGTGTCGAGGAAGAAGGACGAGACCGGCCGCCCCTGCGTCGCGAAGTGCTGCACCACATCGATCACCGACTGCGAGTGGTCCTCGGCGTTGCTGTTGGCCCAATCGAGCGTGCCGTAGAGCTGCGTGTTCTCCATCACGACGATCTCGCCGTCGAATCCATCCGGGTGCTCGAGCAGGCGCGCGATGATCCCCTTCAAGAGATCGGTGTTGGTTCCGCCGCGCTCGTCCCACTGCTGGTTGACCTTGATCAGTACGACGTCGTGAGGCCCGACCACGCCGTTGGGTCCGGCGCCCGGCGCGACCGTCTCGGACTTATACAGCGGGAGGCCGTTCGCATCCATGCATCCGACGAGCGCGTCGAAGCCGGCATGGTGCTCACCGGCCGGCCCGCCGACGTCATGGACGACGTAGATCTGCGCGCGAT
>CAZZAH010000447.1:0-4014 GCA_964652115.1 uncultured bacterium
ACCACGAGGACTTCCCATTCGAGCGGATGTTCTACCTCGGCGGCACGGCGGAGAATCCGAACAGCGCGTACATCAATCACGGTACTGCGGTCCTCGGCGAGGTGATCGGCCAGCAGAACCGCTTCGGGGTGACCGGCTTCGCGCATGGCGTCGACGGTTACGGCATGGTCGCGGTGTCCGAGTCCGAATGGCCGGTGGTGCCCACCTACTTCCAAGAGGCGGTCGATCATCTTTCGCCCGGCGATGTCTGGTTGATCGAGCTGCAGATGTACCCGCCCGGAAGGAACGCCACCCCGATGGAGTGGCTGCAGGTGAACTACGACGTGATCTGGACCAGCGTGCAGGGGCGCGGCATCGTCTGCATCGAGGCGGGAGCGAACGGCACGCAAGACCTCGACGACGCAACGTGGGGCGGCGTCTTCGATCGCGGCGAGCGCGACTCGGGCGCGATCATGGTCGGAGCCGGCACGCCGACCGGCTTCCTCGCCGAGTGGTTTACGAACTGGGGCTCGCGCATGGACGCGAACGCTTGGGGCTCGCTGATCGTGACGACGGGTTATGGCGATCTCTTCAACGGCGGCACGCCGCAACGTCACTACACCGCGACCTTCGGCGGAACATCGGGCGCTTCGCCGATGCTCGCGGGCTCAGCACTTTGCCTCGAGGGAATCGCGCGCGCGGTGACCGGCGCTCCTCTCGATCCGCTACAGCTTCGTTCGATCATCCACGATACCGGGACGCCGAACTTGGGGGCTCAGTACATCGGCCCGAGGCCCAACCTGGCCGCGGCCGGAGCGGCGGTGATGAACCTCGCGACCGGCGTGGACGAGGCGACACGCGCGACGCTCTCGGTCTGGCCGAATCCTTCGGCGCGCGATGTTCGGGTGCTGCTCGAGCGGCCGAGCCTTGCCCCCATCGACGCGCGGGTGATCGACGCGCGTGGTCGCGTGGTGCGCGCGTGGCAAGCGCGCGAAGGGGCGGCCTCGGTGGTGTGGGACGGCCTCGACCAGTCAGGCGCGCGCGCCGCGGCCGGCGTCTACTTCATCCGACTCGACTCGCCCGGGCAGCAGCACTGCGTGAAGGTGGAGCGGCTGAGGTAGGCTCAGACGCCCCGAGCTTGTAAAGCCTGCAGGTAACTTGTAGCTCCTACAACGGGAGGGCCCAGCTCAGGGACTCCCGTTTTGTTTTGACTCCCGTGCGAACCCGGAGCCGTCCGATCTCCCTTGGCTTCGAACTTACGTCGGCACCCTCCAAAGACGCCAAACCCCGCAGGGCTCGGGGCAGCAGCCTTCTTTCCCCGAGCATTGGAGGAGCAATGAAGTCGATCACCGTGGTTCTCCTGGCATTGACCCTTTGCGGATGCGCCGCGTCCGCGCGAAACGACGAGCCGATGCAAACCGGCTACCCGACAGAATCGTCGACGAGTAACGGGTCGTCGAAGAGCGACGGCATGACGATCGGCGGTGCCGGCACGCAGAACAACCGGACCGCGAACGGCGCGGATATGGCGGATGCGCCCGAGATCTCGCGCTCGAGAGGGAAGCCCGGCGAGGTTCTCGTCTTCTGGCCGCGGATCATCCCCGCGTCCGACGATCCCGCCATTCACGCGATGGCAGCCGAGCTCCAGGAGAAGATCCGCGCGATGGTGGCGGAGAACCTGCCCGATCGCACGATCGACGTGCGGCCCGAGCCCGAGCGTGTCTGCCCGCAGTCCGGATGCGAGGCGATGACGATCGGCGTGCTCCTGCTGCATGAAGAGCAGGGATGCGCCGCGCTCGCGCTGATCAGCCGGGCGAACGGGGGCAACGTCGCCATCGTTCCGTGGGTCGGCAACTCGACCCTCACTGCCGGCTCGGTTCCTCCGCGGGAGCATCCGGAGGACTCGGTCACCGTCACCGACTTCGCGCCCTGCGGCTCCATCGTCACGGGTCTTTCGGAGCACGAGGCCGATGTCGTCACGGCGCTCCTCCGCGCGGCGGAGTAGTCGCCGCGCCCATGCAGCCGGGCGCTTTCTTGTAAAAACGCCATCGGCCTTGTAGCTCCTACAAGGCCGAAGCCTTGTCCGGCGGTCAGGAGCGAGACGCCGCGCGCGGCGCGATGACGCCGCGGTCTTGCCGTCCGAACTTCCGAGGCCGTTAAGCCTCGAATCATGAATCGCTTCCCCGAGGAGGCATCGGTGAGCGTCGGGCTCGAAGTGTCCGACTGAGCTCGGCGCATCGCCCGGCGCTCTTGGCCTTCAACTTGCCTTTTCGCCCGCGACCGCTTCCAGGAACAGCGGAGGAGGGAAGGGATGGCAAGGACGAGCAAGGCAATCGCGTCGAATCGGCGGAAGCCGATGCCGCCTTTCCCTCCTCAGCATCAGCCGAAGCCGGGCATCGAGTCCGAGCTGATCCCGCGGCCGATGTACCTCGCCCCGTCGTATCTCGGCTCGGGCAAGCTCCAAGACCAGGTGGCCCTCGTGACCGGCGGTGATTCAGGCATCGGCCGAGCGGTTGCGGTGCTCTTCGCGAGGGAAGGTGCCGATGTCGGCATCGTCTATCTCGAGGAAGAGCAGGCGGACGCTGAGGAGACGGCGCGCGTGGTCGAGCAGGAAGGCCGGCGCGCGCTGCTCCTACCGGGCGACGTCACCGATTCCGACTTCTGCCGCCGCGCGGTCGAGCGAGTGATTCATGGTTTCGATCGGCTCGACATCCTGGTGAACAACGCCGCCTACCAGCAGCACCAGAACAGGCTGGACGAGCTTTCGGAAGAGCAATGGGACCGCACCTTCAGGACCAACATCTATGGGTATTTCTACATGGCGAAGGCTGCGGTCCCGCATTTGCACCGAGGTGGGGTGATCATCAACACGGGTTCGATCACCGGCCTCGAGGGGAGCGCGCACCTGCTCGACTACGCGGCGACCAAGGGGGCGATCCACGCCTTCACCAAGTCGCTCGCGGCCAATCTGGTCGAGAAGGGGATCCGGGTAAACTGCGTGGCTCCAGGCCCGGTCTGGACGCCGCTCAATCCGTCGGATCAACCGGCGGAGCGGGTGGCGAAGTTCGGGGCAGACACTCCAATGAAGCGGCCGGCGCAGCCTGAAGAGATCGCGCCGGCTTTCGTTTATTTCGCGTCCAACATCGACTCGAGCTTCGTGACCGGCGAGGTGATGACCTTGCTCGGCGGCGAAACTCGAGCGGCCTAAGGGAGTAGCCCAAGCCGATTCCCTCACTCTTCCTCTAGCGGCGGTCGCCGCCTTCTCTCTCGGTTGCCGAACGACGCGCGAGGCGTGTTCGCTTACACATTCGCGCGTATCCACCTCGCCTCGGTTGTACAGCGCCGGCGGCGCGGACGAGCATGCGGAACCCGCCCGCATTCTATCTGTTGTACACGCCTCTGAATCCGCAAGTTTTTCCATAATTGTCATCGTCCCACTTTGATTCGTCCGATGTTTTTGGCACACTTGCCCAGCTCAACTCCACATCCGCACCAGGGGCACCACTCTTCTTTGACTTGAAAAGAGGCGGGGATGAAATCGAAAGGTCGTGGCAAGGCGGGCGCGCGTTCGAACGAGTCGAGTGAGCTGCCCGTCGGGATCGAATCGACGAGCGACGGAAACGGGGCCGCGGAGGCGAACGGCTTCGATCGCGCGCTGGAGAACGACGGCGACGTCGCGGTCATGACCGAGGGATCCGAGATCACCCCCTCCGCGCTTCATCAACTGCTGCATGCGCTCTACGCCGTTCGTGACGGTACCTTCTCTGCTCGCTTACCCAACGACTGGACCGGCCTCGAGGGAAAGATCGCTGACGCCTTCAACGACATCGTGGCGTGGAACCAGAACATCTCGCGCGAGCTGCAGCGCGTCGGCCGCGTGGTCGGTCGTGAAGGCAAGACGCGCGAACGTGTGCGCTTCGATCACACGCAGGGCGCGTGGGGCGAGATGGAGGTCTCGGTCAACATGCTGATCGATGACCTCCTTCGTCCGACCACCGAGGTGACGCGCACCATCTCCGCCGTCGCGCAGGGCGA
>CAZZAH010000448.1:0-4012 GCA_964652115.1 uncultured bacterium
CCCTGCTCTCCTCGGCGATCGCGCTGGTCGGACTCGGCTGGTTTTTGCAGCGCGCCTTCGGGCTCAAGCTGGGACTCCCCTGAGCAGGTCGTCCGCCGCGGGATCGGGCGGGGTTTGTCCACCTTCCTGAAAATACCCCAGGCAACCTTGTTATCAGGACGGAGGCTCAGTTAGGCTTGTAGTGGTTTCGAACCCACGTCGACCAGCCAAGGGAGTACACACATGAAGCACATCGCAGGACCTGCCCTCTGCCTGGCTCTCCTCGGAGCGGCGGCGAGCACCGCCCTGGCCGGCCCGAACGCCGGCGGCACCCTCATCCTCCACTCCAATCCGGCCCTGGTGTATTGCAGCGACACGCCGAGCTATTGCGGGCAATCCGGGCTCACGAGCTGCGATGCGGCGATCAATCACAAGGACGGCGCCGACACCGCGCTCCTCTTTGCGCTCGCGGCCTTCTCTTCCTCCGCCTCGCCGCGGCTTTCCGGGATCACCTTCGGCATTACCTATCCGGATGGCTTGAGCCTGGTCGCATACGGTGCCTGCGGTGACTTCGAGCTCGCGACCGCCGGCTGGCCCTCGTCCGGCGAAGGTACGGCCGTCACCTGGAATTCGGCTCGGACCACCCAATTGGTCGATGTTTACTGGTTCGCCGGCTACAACTACTACTCGCCGACCCCGTCGGTCCTGGCGCTCACGCCCCATCCGACCCAGGGCGCGATGTTCGCCGACGATTCGATTCCTTCGATCCTCGATCCGATCGCCGCGCTCGGCTCCTTCGGATTCGACACGCCCGGTTCGACGCCTTGCCCCGGCGCCGCGGTGCCGGGAGCTTGCTGCTTCGCCGACGGTAGCTGCACGGTGCTGAACGAGACGGAGTGCGGTGACGCTCAGGGCACCTTCCAGGGCCCGGGCACGAACTGCGACCCGAATCCCTGCGCGCAGCCGCTCGGTGCCTGCTGTCATCTCGACGGTACCTGCGAGGTCCTCTCTGCCGGTGCCTGCAACGAGCATGGTGACGAGTGGTTCGGCGGCGCGACCTGCGACCCGCTGCCCTGCGCGCCGCTCGGCGCCTGCTGCTTCGACGGCGGTATCTGCGAGATCCTGCCCGAGGACCACTGCGTCGAGGATGGTGGCGTCTACCAGGGTGACAACAGCGCCTGCGATCCCGATCCCTGCACGCCGGTCCCGACCCAGACCAAGAGCTGGGGAGAGATCAAGCACAACTACCGCTAGTGTCTGCGAGGGGAGGGGCCGCTCGGCTCCTCCCTCTTCTTCCGTTCGGTTCGGTCTCCGCCGACATCGCAAGGAAAGGGAGGTCCCGGAATGGGACGAGGAACGGCACTCCTATCGGCAGTGACCCTATCGGCAGTCACGCTGAGCTTGGGTCTTCTGCTCGCGGCGAACGAGGCCAAAGCCGACGCGCAACACGTCGCCGCGGAGGGCCTCTTTCTTCGCACGACGACCGGCGGATTGATCGTGCGTCTGGTGGGCGCCGATGTCACGGGCGCGCTCGCGCAACCGAACGGCACCACCAGCGACGTGATGAACGTCACATTCCTCGACGAGAACGGCATCGAGTTCATTCCGCCCGATCCGGCGGTGCTTCAGTGGACCGTCGCCAATCCGGCGCTCGCGACCGTGATCCAGACCGGCCCTTGGCAGATTCGTGTGCAAGGGACCGCGGTGGGAGCGACCACGCTCGAGATCCGGATCTTCTTCATTAACCATGTCGACTACACCTCGCCGCCGATCGCTCTGCGCGTGCTCGGCACGAGTGATGTGCCTTCGGCGATGCCGACCTCGCCGATCGAGCTTCGCATCGCGCCGAACCCGATCGTGAGCTCCGCGCAGGTTGAGCTGCGCATGCCGGCCGCGGGGGTGCTTCGCCTCGAGCTCTTCGATGTGAACGGACGCGCGCAATGGTCGATCACGCGAGACGGTCTGCCGGCAGGCGAGCAGCGGTGGGCGCTTCCGGTCGACAACCTCACGCCGGGCGTCTACTGGCTTCGCGCGAGCGGCGCCGGATGGAACGAAACGCGCTCGTTCCTTCGCATCCGATGAAGCGAGGCACCTCGACGTCCGCGGTACTCACACGCGCGCTCCCCGCGGCTTCACTCTTCGCCCTTACGCTCTTCCACGGCTGCGCCGATGAGGGGAAGCCGGTCCACCCGGGCGACATCATTCCGCTCGAGGAGTGCGCGCACTTCATCCCGAGCGGTTTTCGCGTCGACGACGGCGCCACCCTCGTCTATCGCGAGTTCGACGGCGTCTTGAACGGCGAGATCGACCTCCCCGTCTTAGGCGATGCACGCGATTACGCGCTGACCTTCTTCGACGCCGACAGCGCGCTGATCGATCCGCCCGGCGCCGAGTGCGTGAATCACTGGATGGAGTGGACGCTCGGCGACAGCACGGTCGTCGAAGCGACCGCGAATCCCGCGACCAAGTGGGGCGTGCATCTCCGTGCTTTGCGTGACGGCACCACCACCCTTCGCGTGAAGCCGGTGCACGACGAGGACGGCTTCCACCACGCGCACTTCCTCTCGCGCGAGATCACGATCAAGGCAGGCGACGGCGGTGCGGGCATTCCCTTGACCGGCGTCCGCCTCGCGACCTTCACGGGCGAGATCGCGAAGGAACGGCGCGGCGCAGTCAGTGGCGGCGTCTCCATGCCGGCGGGCGCGAGCTCACCCATGATCGAGGTCAAGCTCTTCGGCGCGAACAGCGATCCGATCGACCCGATCACGCTCGCGGTCGCGCCGACGCTCTCCTGGGCGATCGAGGACACGAGCATCGCGGCGATCGATGCATCGGTCGAGAGCCCCGCATCGCTTCGCGTGCGCGGCAAGGTCGAGGGACGGACAGCGCTTCACCTGACCCTGACGGTTCGTGATCACATCGAGTACGTCAGCGCGGCGATTCCGGTCGTGGTCGGCCCCGGTCACCCGAGCCTCGGCGTCGAGGCGATCGCGGTGCGATTGAACTCGACCATGGTGGCGAGCTGGAACTACAGCCCCGTGCTGACGCCGCAGCAAGCGACGGGCGCGCTCTGGCTCAGGCCCGAGGTGATGACCGGCATGTTCGAGGTCGAGTTCCTCGGCGCCTACGACGAGCAGGCGGAGGCACGCGACATCCTCGACCCCGCCGATCCGAAGTACAGCCTCGGTTGGGAATTTCAGGGCGACGACCTGGCGGAGCTCGAGCTGATCGAGGGCGAACGCTTCGGCTTCGAGGCACACGGCCACATCGAAGGTCGAACGGAAGTGCGGTTCGTGCTTCGCTACGACGGCTTCGACGAGTACGTCTCGGGCTGGCTCCCGATCGAGGTCGTGGCCGATCCGCCGGGCGATCCCGACTTCACCGTGACGCGCAACGGCATCTGGCAGGTGATCCGAAAGGGCGGCGTCTACGGTGATGCGTGCGCCCACACCCAGAGCCCGGGATATCTCGCGGCGACGGCGGGCGAGATCACCGAAGAGAACCTCTTCCGCCTCTTGAACGACGCCTGCCAGCGCGTGACGCCGGATGAGGAGACCCACACGCTTCAGTTCGAATTCGCCGATCGCGGAATCGCGAAGGCACTGCCCTTCCCCGAGCATGGTCACGCGAAGCTCGAGTTTCACCTCGTTGGGCTTGCTGAGGGGGAGACGACGATGCGGATTCGGCTGCTCGAGGGGGAGCAGGTGGTGCTGGTGACGCCGCCGATTCCGGTTCGGGTCGCCGCTCCCGGAGTTAGTACCGAGCGATAGGGGATGGGGCGCGAGGCCGTCGCTCGATCGCGGGGACGGCGCGCCAGCAGGGAACACAAACGGGCGGGCGCGCCTCTCTTCGGCGGCCGCATGCACGGGCTCTTCTGCCGTTTCTACAGGAGCGGCGCCTCAGAAGCCCCGCGATCGAGCGACGGCCTCGCACCTTCACCGCCGTCGCGCGAACAACACAACACAACACAACAAAGCGCGACGCGAACGGCGAAGCGGTGCGCACAGACCGACCTTCCTCACTCGACTGAGTG
>CAZZAH010000449.1:0-3991 GCA_964652115.1 uncultured bacterium
AGGTGGGCGAGATCGTGGTGACGTCGAAGGACGGCGTGCCGCTTCGCGTGAAGGACGTCGCGCGCGTGGTCGATGGCCGCGAGCTCAGGCGTGGCGCGGTCACCGCCGACGGACGCGGCGAGGTCGTGCTCGGCCTCGGCTTCATGCTGATCGGACAGAACAGCCACGACGTCGCGCTTCGGTTGCGCGGCCGGCTCGAGGAGGTGAGGCGGAGCCTGCCCGCGGGCGTCGAGGTCACGCCGATCTACGATCGCACCGAGTTGGTCGATCATGTGCTTCACACCGTGCGGAAGAACCTGCTCGAGGCGGCGCTGCTCGTGATCGCGGTCCTCTTCGTCTTCCTCGGCAATCTGCGCGCGGGGTTGATCGTCGCGCTCGCGATCCCGCTGTCGCTCCTCTTCGCCGCGAGCGGCATGCTCCGCTTCGGCATCGCCGGAAGTTTGATGAGCCTCGGCGCGATCGACTTCGGACTGGTGGTCGACAGCTCGGTCATCCTGGTCGAGAACTCGGTGCGTCGTCTCTCGGAGTCGAACGGCACTCGCCCGCGTTGGGAGGTGGTGCGCGATGCGGTGCTCGAAGTCCGGAAGCCGACCCTCTTCGGCGAGCTCATCATCCTGATCGTCTATCTGCCGGTGCTGGCACTCGAGGGGATCGAGGGGAAGCTCTTCCGGCCGATGGCGCTGACCGTGATCTTGGCGCTCTTCGGATCGATGCTTCTCTCGCTCACGCTCATGCCGGCGCTCGTATCGCTCGGTCTGCGTGGACCGATGCGCGAGCGAAGGAATCCTCTGCTTGAGCTGCTCGAGCGCGCGTATCGACCGACGCTTCGGTTCGCGCTCGGGCGTCCCTTCGCGGTGCTTAGCCTTGCGGTGCTGGCGCTCGCGGGCGCCGCCTTCCTCGCGACGCGGCTCGGCACCGAGTTCGTGCCTCGCCTGAGTGAGGGCTCGATCGTGATCAACACGATTCGTCTGGCGGGCGTCTCGGTCGACGAATCGGTGCGCTACGGCACCGAGATCGAGCGGGTGGTGCTGGCGAAGTTTCCGGCGGAGGTGGAGCGCGTCTGGTCCCGCACCGGAAGCGCCGAGGTGGCGACCGATCCGATGGGGGTCGAGCTGACCGACCTCTTCATCACCTTGAAGCCGCGAAGCGAGTGGAAGCGGGCTCGCACCCAGCCTGAGCTCGTGCGCGCGATGGAGGCCGACCTCGCCGGCCTCCCGGGCATGCGCATGGTCTTCACCCAACCGATCGAGATGCGCGTGAACGAGATGGTCGCCGGCATCCGCGCCGATCTCGGGGTCAAGATCTTCGGCGATGACTTCGAGACCCTGAAGGCGAAGGCGCGCGAGATCGAGGCGGTGATGAAGACGATCCCGGGCAATGCTGACGTCGTCGCGGAGCAGGTCACCGGCGCGCCGCTTCTCTCGATCGACATCGATCGCGCGGCGGTGGCACGTCACGGCGTTGCCGCCTCCGAGGTGCTGCGTGTGATCGAGGCGTTGGGCGGCGTGAAGGTCGGCGAGCTGCAGCAGGGAGAACGACGCTTCCCGATCGTGGTTCGACTCGATGACGACGCGCGCCAGGATCCGGGCGCGATCGGCCGCATCTTCGTGACCACGATGAACCACGAACGCGTGCCGCTCGCCTCTCTCGCCAAGATCGAGATGACGGAGGGGCCGTCGACCATCAACCGCGAGTGGGCGCGCCGTCGCGTCACCGTGCAAGCCAACGTCCGTGGTCGCGATGTCGGCGGCTTCGTCGAGCAAGCGCGCCGCGAGATCGCCGCACGTGTGGAGTTGCCGCCGGGATACTGGATCCGCTTCGGCGGACAGTTCGAGAATCTCGAGCGCGCGTCGAAGCGGCTGATGATCGTGGTGCCGATCGCGCTTCTTCTGATCTTCACGCTTCTCTATCTGACCTACGGACGTCTGCTCGACGCCGCGCGCGTCTTCACCGGCGTGCCCTTCGCCGCGATCGGAGGGATCCTCGCGCTCTGGCTGCGCGACATTCCGTTCAGCATCTCGGCCGGGGTCGGGTTCGTCGCGCTCTCCGGTGTCGCCGTGCTGGGCGACATGGTGCTCGTCTCCACCATCCGTCAGCGGCTCGAGGAAGGACGACCGCTGCGCGCGGCGATCGAAAAGGCATGCGAGCGGCGGCTTCGGCCGGTGCTGATGACCGCGTTGGTGGCGGCCTTCGGTTTCTTGCCGATGGCGCTGTCGACGGGCATCGGCGCCGAGGTGCAGCGTCCGCTCGCCACGGTGGTGATCGGCGGCGTGATCTCTTCGACCCTGCTGACGCTGGTGGTGCTGCCGGTGCTCTACTCGGTGGTGGCGAAGGCGCGCGGATCGCGGCCCGGCGCCTGAGTAGGAAGCAGCGCGGCGCCGGTCAGCGACTCGCGGCATTCGAGGAGTCCCGCCACCGGTCCCGCGTAGACCAAGCGTCCACCGTGTCGGCCGCCGCCGGGGCCGAGGTCGATGACCCAGTCGGCGGCGCGGATCAGATCGAGTTGGTGCTCGACCACCACGACCGCGTGCCCCGCGCGCACGAGGGCACGAAGCGCGCGCACCAATCGTTCGACATCGCGCGGATGAAGCCCGGCCGTCGGCTCGTCGAGAAGATAGAGCCGGCGCTCGCTCGCGCTCCCTTCGGCCAGGATCGACGCGATCCGCAAGCGCTGCGCTTCGCCGCCGCTCAACGTGGCGGTGCTCTGTCCGAGCCTCAAGTACTCGAGCCCCACCTCGACCAAAGGAGCGAGGCGCGCGCCGACGCCGGCGATGTCGGCCAGGCTCTCGATCGCCTCGCGCACCGTGAGGTCGAGCATCTGCAGGATGTTTCGCCCGCCCCAGGTCACCTCGAGCACCGCCTCGCGGAAGCGACGGCCGCGGCACGACTCGCAGGTGATCTCGACGTCGGCCATGAAAAGCATCTCGAGGCTGACGCGCCCCATGCCGCGGCAAACCTCGCAGCGACCGCCCGCCACGTTGAAGCTGAACGCGCCAGGTCCGAGCTTGAGCGACTTCGCGCGCGGCGTGCGCGCCAACCGTGAGCGCAGCGGATCGAGCGCGCCGGCGAACGAAACGACGGTCGATCGACTCGACCGGCCGAGCGGATCCTGCCCGAGAAGCAGCGCGTCCGAGATCTGCTCCAGTCCTTCGATCGCATCCACGTGGCCGGGCTCATCGACCGCGCGACCGCGCTCGCGCTCGATGCGCTTCCAGAGCACATCCTCGACCAAGGTCGACTTGCCGGAGCCCGACACGCCGGTCAACACCACGAGCCGATCGAGCGGGATCTCGAGCCGCGGCAGATCGAGGTTGTGTTGCCGCACGCCCAAGAGCGTGAGCTTCGGGCCGAGGGCCGTCGCGCGAACGCCTGCGTCGTGATCGCGCGCGATGAAGTACTCGGGATTCGCGTGGAGGAATGCCCTCGGTGGTCCTTCGTAGAGGAGCTCGCCGCCCGCCTCGCCGCCCGATGGACCCAAGACCAGGAGATGATCCGCCGCGGCCGCGACCTCGGGATCGTGCTCCACCACCACGACACTGTTGCCGCGCGCGCAGAGCTGCCGCATCACCGCGATGGCGCGCGTGGTGTCGACCGCGTGAAGGCCGACCGTCGGTTCATCGAGCACGTAGAGGGTGTGCGAGAGCGCGCTCCCCAAGCCGGCCCCCAATCGCACGCGCTGCGTCTCTCCGCCGCTCAGGGTCCGCGCCTGTCGCCCGAGCGAGAGGTAGTCGAGCCCGACATCGAGGAGGTAGCGCAGCCGATGCTCCAACTCGGCGAGCACCGGCACGATCCGCGCGCGCCGCTCCGCGCTTAGCTCGAGCGAGTCGAGCAGAGCCTTGAGCGCGTCGATCGGCATCGACTCGAGCTCCTGGATCGAACGCCCCGCGATCTTGACCGCGAGAACCTCGCGCGTCCGTCGTGAACCGTCGCACTCGGGGCAGGGGAGGTACCCTCGAAACCGCGCGAGAAAGATCCGAACGTGCGCGCGATA
>CAZZAH010000450.1:0-3989 GCA_964652115.1 uncultured bacterium
GTGTGCAGCGTGATGTGCGGCAGCTCGACCGGTCCGAAGCCGAGCGAATCACGCGTGCCGAACTTCACCTTCTTGAACATGCAGGTTTTCTCGTGCACCAGGCACTCGCCGAAGAAGAGCGTGCCCTCACGAATCGGCGTCGAGAGCTCGGGCTCACGCGACTCGATGTGGCTGTCGGTGATCGCCTGCGTGTAGTAGTCGAGGTCGGCGCGATGGATATACGCCGCGCGCTCGCTCAGATCGAGCGAGTCGACGAAGTAGGTCTCTCCTTCGTGCATGTAGATCGCTTGCGGATGAACCTGCGAGTAGGCCGAGGACTCGTCGATCGTGCCGATGACGCGATTGCCCTCGGTCTTCCCCTTGGCCGCCTCGCCTTCCTTCGCGTTCGTCGTGTCGATGATGGTGTAGACGTTGTCGCCGGAGTTCCGAAGCGAGAAGGTGGCGGCGGGATGGTCCCCCTTGGTGTAGTACCAACGCCCCTTCACCTCCTTCATGATGCCGCGCTCGTCGAGCAGATCGAGGATGGCAGGCGCGTACTCGCCGAACGACGACTCCTCCGCGCGCGCCACCGGGATCTCGAGCGATGCGCAGCGCAGATGATTGACCAGGATGTGCGGGTTCGCCGGATCGAGCACCGCCTGCTCCGGCGATTGCCCGAAGAACCACTCCGGATTCTGCGCGAGGTATTGATCGAGCGGCGCATTGTGCGCGATCAGGATCGCGGCCGACTCCTCGTGACGTCGTCCCGCGCGCCCCGCCTGCTGCCAGGTCGACGCGATCGTGCCCGGATAGCCCACGAGCAGCGCGACGTCGAGGCTTCCGATGTCGACCCCGAGCTCGAGCGCGTTGGTCGAGATCACGCCCAGGAGCTCGCCCTCAAAGAGCGCCGCCTCGATCTTCCGCCGTTCCTCCGCGAGGTAGCCTCCGCGATAGGAGCGGATCTTCTTCGCCAGCCCGCCGCCTCGCTCGCGCAGCTCTTCCTGGCAATAGCGCAGCAGCACCTCGGTCAGAAGCCTCGCCTTGACGAAGGCGATCACCTGATAGCCGTCCTTCACCAGACGCACGAGAAGATCGCGCGCCTCCAGGTTCGAGCTCTTGCGCTCGAGCCCGGTCGCGCCTTGCCGCGGCGGATTCCAGAGCAGGAAGTGCTTCGTCCCGCGCGGCGATCCATCCGAGTCGACCACCGCGAAGGGCTGGGTGGTCAAGCGCTCGGCCAGCTCGCCCGGATTCGCGATCGTGGCCGAAGCGCAGATCCAAGTCGGCTCGTTGCCGTAGTGCCGGCAGATCCGCATCAAGCGCCGCAGAACGTTCGCCACGTGCGAGCCGAAGATGCCGCGATAGACATGGATCTCGTCGACCACGATGAAGCGAAGCCGCGTGAAGAACTCGGCCCAGCGCGAGTGATTGGGCAGGATGCCCGAGTGCAGCATGTCGGGATTGGTGAGGAGGATGTTCGCCTCGTCGCGCAGGCGATTGCGAAGCGCGGTCGGCGTGTCGCCATCGTAGACGCCGGCGCGGAAGTCGAGCTTCCCGCCTTCCACCGGCGCGCGCGTCTTGCCTCGCTTGCCGCTCTCCTCTTCAACCAGGATGCGCTTCAGCCCCTTGAGCTGATCCTGCGCCAGCGCCTTGGTCGGAAAGAGATAGAGCGCGCGCGCGTTCGGATCGGCGAGCAGGCCTTCGAGCACCGGAAGGTTGTAGCAAAGCGTCTTCCCCGACGCGGTGCCGGTGACGACGACGACGTTCTTCCCTTCGCGCACGCGATCGAGCGCCTCGGCCTGATGCGCGTAAAGCCGCTCGATGCCGAGCTCGGCCAGCGCCTCACGCAATGGCTCGGGCAGCGGCGCCATCGGCTCCTGAAAGCGCGCCGTTCGAGGCGGCAAGGTCGCTCGGTGGGCGATCTGCTGCCCCGCGTGGCCCATGCCTTCCAAGAGATCGAGGAGCGGGGTGTTCGATCGAGCCATGCTTGCTCCTTGCGCAGTCACTCGGACGCCTCGCGATGCGAAGCGACCTACGCCGATCATCTGTTCGGTCGCGGCAGTATAGCGAAAGAGCGCGCGAGCGCCAGACGCGAAGCTCAGGCGGGCGTCTCGAGGTGCGCCCAGAGTCGCCCCAGCGTGACCAGGTCCTCGCGGTTGTGAAGCAGGATGCGCATGATGTCCCCCGGCTCGCCCGTCCGCATGAAGGCGTGATAGGCGGCGGGAATCTCCTCTCCCCCGAGATCGTGCGTGCGATGACGGCCGAAGACGCGCGACTCCAGGGTCTGCAAGCGGCAATTGGGCAGCACGCCGCGGTAAAGCTTTCGCGCCGGATAGAGGAGATCGAGATGCTCGCTCGGCTCGCCGACCGCGAGCTGAAAGAAGGCACAGCGACGCTTGAGCGACGGCAGATCGAAGCTCTTCCCATTGAAGCTCATCCAGGTCGTGCGCGCCGCTGCCTCCTCCAAGAAGGCCCGAAGGATCGCCTCCTCCTCCGCGTAGTCGCGCGCGAGGAGCTGCACCACCGCGTTCTCGCCTTCGATTCGCGCCAGAAAGCCGACGAGGAAGATCGGCCGCCCGACAAATCCCAGGGTCTCCAAGTCGAAGCAGAGCGCGCTCGGCAGAAACGCCGCGAGGTCCGGCTCGCGACTCTCGGGCAGAGGATGCACGAGGCGAAGGTACGCGCCGCCCGGAGAATCGAACCGCGCGAGCGGGAAATGCCGTGGGATCCACTCTTCCATCGCGCGAATGCTACCATGTCGCGCGCTGGTGATTGGGGCACGCCGAGGGGGAGGGCTTCGGATGGACGATCGCGCGTTTCACGCGGTGGTTCGCGGCCGCGTGCAAGGGGTCGGGTTTCGAATGCACACGCAGCGCGAAGCGCAACGCTTACGGCTTCGAGGCTATGTCCGCAATCTGCCGGACGGATCGGTCGAGGTGGAGGCGGGCGGACCATCCGACGCGATCGATGCGCTGCTCGAGTGGCTGCGTCGCGGTCCTCCGTCGGCCAGGGTCGAGTCGCTGCACTGGGACTGGGCCCCCGCCGGCACGCTCGAGCTTCCTTTCAGCGTGAGGTAGAGCGGTTCAGCGGAGCCCGAGGCGTGAGAGATCGAGCGAGTCGAAGAGCGCGGCGAAGGCTTCATCGCCTTGCGCGGGAGCGCCCCCTTGCGCGAATCGATCGTTGCCGCCTCCGCGTCCGCCGAGCGGGTCGAGCCACGCCTTGAGCGCCACGCCCGCCTTCCATCCGGAGAGTGCATCGGGCACGGCCTGACCGCGCGCCGCGAACCAGTAGGTGCGCTCGCCTTCGATGCCGCCCGCCAGCACGAGGCTCGGGCCCATCGCGACGAAGCGATTGATCGCGGCCCGCGCTTCCTCCATCGAGGTCGCGCCGAACCAATGCACCAACCGCCGAACTCCAACGCCATCGGCCGGCGCTTGCTCGAAGAGACGCTCTCCGACTCGCTCGCCACGCTCCAGACGAAGGCGCTTGAGCTCCTTCTGCAGCTCGAGATTCTCCTCGCGCCACGCGAGCATGGTTTCTGGGATCGCGCGCCAGTGGATCGAGTGCGTGCGCGCGGTCGTGTCGAGCAGCTCCTGCGCCGCCTCGAGGTGGTCGAGCGCGCGACGTCCGACCAAGAAGCGAAGGCGCCAGCTCGTCTTGTTCTTCTCCCATCCGAGGAGATGGATCGGCCCCACCTCGCCGGCGCGACGCGCGTGCGTGCCGCCGCAGAGCGACCAGTCGAAGCGGTCGATTTCGATCAAGCGAAGGACGTCGTGCACGAGCCCCGGATCCTTCCGCACCGGATAGCGCGGCAGGTCCGCACGGTCGATCTGGTGCACGCGAAACTCGCGGTTCTCGAGGACGCAACCGTTCGCCCGCGCGAGAACGGCTCGCATGCGCGCGCGATCGGGCTCCGGCCCCGCGAGATCGATGGTCGACTCCTCACGGCCGAGGTGGAAGCTCACCGTGTCGCCCGCACCCTCCGCGACGCAGGCGGCCGAGAGGATGTGCTG
>CAZZAH010000451.1:0-3976 GCA_964652115.1 uncultured bacterium
AACGCCAGCGGTCCCGCGGCGACTCGAGCGCGCGCGCGCCCAACACCACCAGCCAAAGCACGAAGAGCCCTTCCACGTTGACCCAGAGCGCGATCAGAAGCGGCGTGAGCACACGCGCCCAGCGCCGCACGGCCGGCGAGTCGACGCTCACCAGCTGCGTCGCCACCAGAAGCAGGAAGGACCACGACTCGGGTCGCGCGCGCAATCGATCGCTCAGGAGGACGATGCCGAGGATGGTGAGTACACCGGCGATCGCGGGGCCCGCTCCGCGCCTCGCGAGTCGATAGAGTCCCAGCGCGGTGCCGAGCGTCATCGCCATCTCGAGCAGGGTCACGCCGGCGATCCCGAACGCGCGGAACGCACCGTAGGTCACGAGCTGGTAGAGCCAGTGAAGGTCGACGTAAGCGCGACCGGCCGACGGATAGGACAAGCGATCGATCCGCGGGATGCCGTGACCCGACGCGATCTCCTGCCCGACCCGCAGATGGAACCAGAGATCAGGATCGAAGAGGGTGTGGCACGCGGCGAGGAGCGCGGTCACGGCGACGAGCGCGAGCCAAAGCCGCTCGCTCGAGAGGAACGACACGTCGATGGAGGATGGCTGGGCCGAGGGCCGGCGCCTTCCTTCAGGCTTCGGTTTTTTGGCGTCGGCAATCATCGGTTACGCGCCAGAGCATAAACGACCGCGCGTCCGCTTGCCCCGATGCTCTCTCGACGGCCATGCCCTCAGCCTCGTACACTGCCGCTCGCATGAGTCGAAGTGAAGATTGCTCTCCGGAGGAACCGGCGCCCGCGCGGGGACCTGCTCTCGGTGTCGTGAGCCTGGTGCTCGCCGCGTCCGTCTGCTTCGCCGGCGCGGCGAACGCGGCCGACGCGCCGGAAGCGACCAACTTCGCCCGCGATCTCCTCCTCGTCTTGGGGCTCATCCTGATCAACGCCCTCTTCTCGATGGCGGAGGCGGCCCTGCTCTCGGTCCGGCGCTCGCGCATCGACCAGCTGGTCGAGGAGGGAAACCGCGCGGCTCGCCTCGCCAGCCGCCTGATGAACGATCCGACGCGCATGCTCTCGACGCTTCAGGTCGGGGTCACGCTGGTCGGGCTCTTCTCCGCCGGCGTCGCGGCCGAGCATCTGGTGGATCCCCTGGCCGCGTGGCTGAGCGCGCAGGTCGGCTCGGGTTTCATTGCCGAGCATGCCAAGGCGATCGCCTTCGGCGTGACGATTCTCGGCGTCAGCTTGGTCTCCCTGGTCGTGGGCGAGATCACGCCCAAGAGCATCGCCATCCGGCACGCGGAGAAGATCGCGCTCGTCACCGTCTATCCGATGACCTGGCTCCAGACGTTCGCCACGCCGATCGTGGCGCTGGTGACGAGCCTCTCGAGCGTGCTCACGCGCCCCTTCGGCGTGACCGCCGGCTTTCATCCCTCCGCTCTCGGTGAGGACGAGCTGCGCTTGCTGGTCGAGCAGAGCGAGGAGCACGGCGTGATCGACTCCGACGAGAAGGAGATGATCCACTCGATCTTCGACTTCGGCGACACGCTCGCCCGCGAGGTGATGACGCCGCGGCTCGATGTGGTGGGCCTGCCGGTCACGGCCGATGTCGCCACCTTGGTCAAGATGGTGGAGGAGAGCGGGCACTCGCGCCTGCCGGTCTACGAAGGCGATCTCGATCGAATCGTCGGCATCGTTCACATCAAGGACACGCTGCGCGCGCTCGCCGCCGGCCGCCTCGACGCGCCGATCAAGGAGCTGATGCGTCCGCCCTACTTCATCCCCGAAAACAAGCTAGTGGCCGATCTGATGACCGAGCTCCGAAACGACAAGGGGCAGCTCGCGCTGGTGCGCGATGAATACGGCACCTTCACCGGCGTGGTCACGCTCGAAGATCTGCTCGAGGAGATCGTGGGCGAGATCCGTGATGAGCACGAACGCGAGGTCGAGGACGTGCTTCTCTCGACGCTCGAGGATCACACCTTCCTGGTCAGCGGCCGGATGAGCATGGACGAGTTCAACGAGCGCATGGGGACCGAGCTTCCGGTCGACGAGGCCGATACCTTCGGCGGGTTCGTCTTCGGTCTCTTCGGCCGGCAGCCCGTTCAGGGAGAGACGGTGGAAGCGGCGGGATTCGCCTTTCAGGTCGATCAGACCGATGGCCGACGTATTCTGAAGGTGAAGGTGACGCGGCAAGCGTCCCCCACCCCGGCGTCCCAGGCGGCCGAAAAGGAGGTCTCGTGAAAACCCTGAGCGTGGCGGCGGCGGTGCTGAACCAGACCCCGCTCGATTGGGACGGCAACGAGCGCCGCATCCTGGCCGCGCTCGCGGCCGCGCGTGAAGCGGAGGTCGGCCTCCTCTGCCTGCCCGAGATGTGCATCACCGGTTACGGCTGCGAGGACGCCTTCCACGGCGTCGATGTGGTGCGGCAAGCGGAGCGCGTGTTGCTCGAGCTCTTGCCCGAAACGAAGGGGCTCGTGACCTGCTTCGGCCTGCCGTGGCTCCATCATCGCGCGCTCTTCAATTCGGTCGCGGTGGTGGCGGATGGAAAGCTCCTGGGTTTCGTGGCGAAGCAGAACCTCGCGGGCGACGGCATTCACTACGAACCGCGCTGGTTCAAGGAGTGGCGGCGTGATGTGGTCGCGCGCACGAAGGTCGGCGACCTGGAGGTCCCGCTCGGTGATCTCCTCTTCGAGGTCGACGGCGTGCGCTTCGGCTTCGAGATCTGCGAGGACGCGTGGGTCGCCGAGCGACCGGGCGGCCGACTCGCGGCTTATGGCGCCGACGTGATCTTGAATCCCTCGGCCAGCCACTTCGCCTTCGGCAAGCTCGAGGTAAGGCGCCAGTTCGTGACCGAAGGCTCGCGCGCGTTTGGCGCGGCCTACGTCTACTCGAATCTGCTGGGCAACGAGGCGGGCCGCGCGATCTACGATGGCGGCGCCATCATCGCGAACAACGGCTGCGTCATCGCGCAGGGACCGCGGCTCTCCTTCCGCGACTTCGAGCTGACGAGCGCGGTGGTCGACCTCGCCTCCGCCCGCGCCGCCCGCGCGCGCACCGCGAGCTTCGATCCGATCTTGAACGAGCATCCCGGCCTGGTTCGCATCGAGCACGCGTGGCCCGACGCCGGACCGCCGACCGTGCTCCCGACCCCGCCGCCTTCGTGGGAGATCTCGCCGCACTTGAAGGAGGAGGAATTCGCGCGCGCCGAAGCGCTCGCGTTGATGGACTACCTCCGGAAGTCACGTTCGCGCGGCTTCTGCGTGAGCCTCTCGGGCGGCTGCGATTCGAGTGTGACGGTGACCCTCGTTCATCTGATGGTGACCCGCGGGCTCGAAGACCTGGGCCTCGAGGGATTCCGCGCGCGACTCTCCTATATTCCGGGGCTCGAAGATGCGCGGACCGCGGAGGAGCTCACCTCGCGCCTGCTGACCACGGCGTACCAAGGCACCGCGAACAGCAGCGCGATCACGCGAGACGCGGCGCGCGCGGTCGCGAACGCGGTCGGCGCGAAGCACCTCGAGCTCGACGTCGAGGAGCTCGTTCATTCCTACGTCTCGACCATCGGAGGCGCGCTCGGCCGCAAGCTGACCTGGGAAGACGACGACCTCGCCCTGCAGAACGTGCAGGCCCGCGTGCGCGCGCCGGGCATCTGGCTGATCGCGAACCTTGAGCAGAAGCTCTTGCTCGCGACCTCGAACCGAAGCGAGGCCGCGGTCGGCTACGCCACGATGGATGGCGATACCGCCGGCGGCTTGAGCCCACTCGCCGGCGTCGACAAGGCCTACCTTCGTGAATGGCTGAGCTGGCTCGAGACGACCGGGCCCGAGGGACACGGCCCGCTCCCCGCCGTCACCGCCGTCACGCGGCAACGCTCGACGCCGGAGCTTCGCCCCCTCGCCTCCGCGCAGAAGAGCGAAGAGGACCTGATGCCGTTTCCGGTGCTCGACCGGATCGAGCGGCTCGGGATTCGGGACAAGCTCTCGCC
>CAZZAH010000452.1:0-3961 GCA_964652115.1 uncultured bacterium
CGACCGTGTGCCCGATCGCCTCGTGCGAAAGAAGGCCGACGATGCTCGGCGCGAGAACCACCGTTTTGACCCCGCCCGGCACGTACGGCGCATCGAGCTGATCGACCGCCTGCTTCGCGGTGCGCTCCGCGATCTGCCGCGCACCTTCGTGGTTGAAGAGGCACTGCCATCCGCCGTTCACGCCGACCGAGTTCCGCCCGGTGACCTGCGAGCCGTCCTTCTCCGCGAACGCAGCCACGCGAAGCTCGGGCCGGACGATGCGGTACGACGCGGCTGCGCCGTCGGTGGTGACGATCGACTTCTCCTCGAAGATCTCGTTGTACATGGTCGACGCGGTGTGGATGCGGGTCGACGAGTCGCGCGTCTCGCGCTCGAGCTCGATCACGCGCGCGAGCTTCTCGCCGATCGGTTGCGCCAGCATCGAGTCGAAGTCCTCGCCGACGTGATCGGTGCGCGCGAGATCGGTGGCCGGTAGAGGCGCCACCTTTCGACCGGTGCTTCGAGCGAGATCGCGCGCGGAAGCCACCGCGCGCTCGACCGCCTTCTCGACTCCGGCCTTGGTGAGGTCGGAGGTGCTGGAGAAGCCCCACGCACCATCGACCAGCGCGCGCACACCGACGCCCACGCGGGTGCGGTTCGACGCTTCCTCCACGCGGCCCTTCTGCGCGAGGAAGCTGTTCTGCACGCGACGGTGATAGCGCAGCTCCAAAAACGCGGGGTTAGCGGCGACGATCGACTGGAGGAGTTCTTTCATCGTGAACCTCGGGGCGGAAAGTTCTCTCGCGCGATGGCGTTCATGCCATCGCGTCGACCGGGCATCGTAGCGGATTCGCGCCGGACGGCGCTCCGCGAAATCCGACCATCAGCGGTCAGTAGCGGGACTTGATGCCGCGGCGCCTACGAGGCCTCGGCCGCGATCTGATAGATCTGTTCGCGGGACATGGCGCGACCCGCCGCGAGGCCGATGATGAAGTCGTCGGCCCCAAGGACGCTGCGAGCGCGGTCGCGCAGCGAACTCGCGTGTGCCTGCTCGAAGGGCGGAAGCACGAGCTGGTGGACGGCGCACAGCACCTCGAGCGCGCCGAGCAAACGCGCGGTGCGGAGCGCGTCCCCGGTTTGAAGCGCGAGCTCCGCGCAGGCGCTCAAGACCGAAGGGAGAAGGCTGAGCTGCTCTTGCGCGCGGCACACCTCCAGCGCTTCGACCAGCAACGCGCGCGCTTCGTCGAACGCGCCGTCCGCGATCGCCACCTCGGCCAGATTGTGCAGCGTTCCGAGCAGACTGCCTTGACCGCCCGATCGGCGCAGCAGCGCGAGCGACTCGTCTCCCAACGCACGCGCGCGAGCGAGATCGCCGCGACGGAGCGCGATGCGGCTCAGGCTGCGCAAAATCATCGGCACGGGGCCGAGGAAGTTCGCCGCGCGACTCCCCTCGAGCGCGGTCTGGAAGTGCTCCTCCGCCTGCGCGAGGTTGCCGGCCCGCGTCTCGAGCATGCCGAGCGTGCAGAGCGCGCCGTTCGCGCCGATCTCGTGGCCGATCGCGCGGAAGCACCGAAGCGACTCGGCGAGGTGCCCGAGCGCGGCATCGTGATCCCCGAGATCGCTGCTGACGTTGCCGAGCGCGCTCAAGGTGACGGCCAACCCACCCAGCGAATCGTGCGCGCGATGAAATTCGGCCGCGCGCTCGAAGGTTCGCCTCGCCTCGAGGAGGCGACCCATGCGGTGCTGCAAAGCGCCGATGCCGGTGATCGCGTCGGCCAGCACCGGGTCGTCCGGGTCGAGCCTCGCTTGATGACGCTCCAGGTTGTACAACGCTTCGGTGAAGTGGCCGCGCGTC
The DNA here is from genome assembly GCA_964652115.1 of uncultured bacterium. Classification (GTDB taxonomy): domain Bacteria; phylum Eisenbacteria; class RBG-16-71-46; order CAIMUX01; family CAIMUX01; genus JADJQY01. The sequence goes on from CAZZAH010000452.1 coordinate 1,835, forward strand.
TCGAAGTAACGCATCGACTCGAGCGCGAGGGTCAGGCCCAGATCAGGCTCCTCGAGTTGCTCGCGAGGCGCGGTGGCGGTCCAGTTGAGGCTCGCGCGCAGATTGTCGCGCTCGGCGTCATGGAGCGCCCCGATCGAGGTGGCATCGGAACCGCTGAGGGCGACGCGATGCCGGTCAAGGAAGACAATCCAGCGGCGCGCGAGCCGATTCTGCAAGCGGGCCGTCTCGCCACGCAGATCGAGTCGCTCGGCGGCGAAGCTCCGGACCATCTCGAGCAGGCGATAGCGCCCGCCGTCGTCGAGCTGAACGAGCGACGCATCGACCAATCGTGCGAGCAATTCGGGGAGGTCGACTCCCATGACGGTCGCCGCTTCGGGGTCGGTGGACGTCGCGTCGCGCGGGCCAGGAGAGGGGTCGCCGACGATCGCCTCAGCGTGCGCCAGGGTGAACCCGGCGGCGAAGGCGGAGAGGCGATCGAGCAGCATCGCCTCAGGCTCATCCAGCAGCCGGTAGCTCCAGTCGATCGATGCGCGCAGCGTTTGTTGACGCGCACTGGTGGAGGGCGACGGTGCCGCCAGCAGGCGCCAGCTTCCGTCGAGCCGATCGGCAAGATCGTCCGCCGACATCAAGCCGACGCGCGCGGCCGCGAGCTCGATCGCGAGCGGGATTCCGTCCATGCGGCGCACGATGCGCGCGATGGCGGGCGCGGTCGCCTCGGTCAGCGCGAAGTCGGGAACGCGGCGCCGCGCTCGATCGAGGAAAAGCCTGACCGAGTCGCTGCCGGTCAGCTCCGCATTGGTGGAGTCGAGCGCCGGCAGCGAGAGCGAGGGAACGCGAAACGTCTGTTCCGACGGCAGCCCGAGTGGACGCCGACTCGTCGCCAGGATGCGCATGCGGGGCGCCGCCGCGAGCACGCGGGAAACGAAGTGGGCCACCCCCGCGGCCAGGTGCTCGCAGTTGTCGAGGACCAGAAGCGCGGTGCGAGGCGCCAGGGCCGCGATCACGCTCGCCTCGATCGACTGGTCTCGCTCCTCGCGCAAGACGAGTGCATCCGCGATCGCGCGTGGCAGGTCGGTGTCGTCACGAAGGCCCGCCAACTCGACCCAGAGGATCCCGTCCGGCAGACCGTAGGCGATCTCGATCGCCACGCGGTGCGCGAGGCGAGTCTTTCCGCAGCCGCCCGCACCGAGCAGCGTGATCAGGCCGGGCATCGACAGGAGGCGGCGCAAGGCCATGAGCTCGTTTCGGCGGCCGACAAAGCGCGTGCCGAATCGCGCGGGCCGATCGTCGGACACCTCGAGCGCGCGTTCCGGCGCGACATCCGCGAGCGCACCAGTCAACGCCATCTCCATCTCGGAAGCGCTGGCGGGGCGTTCCATCGGATCGGCCGCGAGGGCGCGCCGGATGACGCGCGCGAGCTCGGGCGGAAGATCGGCTCGCGCATCCTCGAGGGATTGGATGCGTTGGAGTAGAGCCGCGAGCGCGTAGAGATCGCTCGCGATCGACGGCGGCTGCCCCGCCAGAGTCTCCGGCGCGATGTCGACGGTGCTTCGCGGATGCGCCGCCGCCGCGTTTGTCCGCGCATCGCCCGAACCGAAGTCCATCAGGATCGCGCGGCCACTTCGTTCGAGCATGACGTTCGCCGGCGCGAGGTCGTTGTGGATGAGGCCGGCGGCGTGAATCGCGGACAGCGCTTGGCACAGATCGACCCCGATGCGCGCCAGCTCGCTCGCGTCGAGCGGTCCCGTTTCCGCGATTCGCTCCTCGAGGGTCCGGCCGTGAAGAAGGTCGGTCCACATCCCGATCCGTCCTTGATGGACCTCGACCCCGTGCACGGTGACGACGTTGGGATGCCGCAGGCGCGCCAGACGGCGAGCCTCGGCGAGGTGTGCTTCGAGCGCCGCGTCGGTCGGGTCCACGAGCTCGCGCCGGAGCTTGAGCGCCACCTCGCGATTCAGGACCGGATCGTGGGCACGAAAGACATCCCGAAATCGGCCGGACCCGAGCTTCTCGATGACTCGAAGCGCACCCCAGGTGAAGGGGAGGGAAGGCGGCGCATTCGAAGGCTCGTCGTGCATCGTTGCCTGCTACCTCCGTGGCGACGGATCAGAGAATCGCCGAGGGCGC
>CAZZAH010000453.1:0-3949 GCA_964652115.1 uncultured bacterium
AGTCGAGCCCGGCCACCGCCTTGGCGATGTCTTGATCCTGCATGGCAAACCTCCGAAGGCTTAAGTCGGCGGAGGGTACCAGAATTTCCGGGCGCGAACGGCCGGGCAGTTGCGCTTTGCCGCCTAGTCCCGCTGAACGATGGCGAGGAGGCGATCTCCGCCGCGATTGAGGAGGCGCGAGGAGGCGATCGCCGGGATCTGGAGCGCCACCTTGCCCGCGTTCTCGAGCTTCGAGCCGCGAAGGCCCATCTTCCGGAGCGGCACCGCCGACTGGCGAAGGCTGAGCACGCGATACCCGGCGGCGACGACCATCCGCTCCAAGGTGGCGGGCGTGTACTCGAAGAGGTGATAGGGCGGGATCCGCAGCGTCTTCCATCGGCCGCGCGTCCCGTACAGCGCCATCCCGAGTCGCGCGGAGAGGAGGTTCATGGTCGACGGCACCGCGATGACGAGCACGCCACCGGGCCGGATCCACTCGCGGATGGACCGGAGCGACTGGCGAGGATGCGGCAGGTGCTCGAGCACATCGCCCATGAAGACGGCGTCAAAGCTATGCGCGGGGAAGGCGCCGTCCTCGACCGCGCCGAGATGCACCGTGAGCCCCAGCTTCTCCCGCGCATGGGTCGCCGCGAAGGCCGAGAGCTCGAGCCCTTCCGCCTGCCAGCCGAGCGCCTTCATCTGCGCGAGGAAGAGGCCCGGGCCGCAGCCGATCTCCAGGTAGCGACCGCGCGGGGAGACGTGGCGCTGGATCGACCGATCGAGTCGCGCGGCGGCGGCGGCGCGTTCGGCTCCCGACTCCTCGGCCATCTCCATGTAGGCGGCGGGGCCGTGCGCGCCTTGCGTCTCGGAGCACTGGGTGAAGTACTCCTCGCTGTACATCTGCCGGATCTCCTCGGCCGTCGGCTGCGGATCGATGAAGGCGAGGCGGCATCGCTCGCAGCGCACTCCGTAGAGGTGCCGGCCAAGGAAGGCATAGCGAAACGGCAGGGTCAGCGCAGAGCCGTGATCGCAGAGCGGGCAGGCCGTGGCGACGCGTGCGTAGGGTCGTCGGATGCTCGTCATCGTTTCGGCGGTCGTCTGGCTCAAGCGAGGCTCTCCTCTGAGTGTGATCTCGAACATAGCCGACCGACTCGCGCTTCTCCGAGAGGCCTGCCTTCGCCGGAGACTCACTGGACTCCGCGCGCGAGAGCGTGCAGGTTAACCTTCGCCCTGGGAAGGGAGGAACTCCGCTGCTCCGATCGATTCCTGCTCCGCGCATAGCTCGAACGCTGATGGGCCGACTGCTGCTCGTGTGCCTCTGCTTGCTCGGGTGCGGCATGCCCGCCACCGCCACGGCGCTCACGAACGGCGAATCGCCGGGGCGCCCCCGCATCGGCCTCGCGCTCTCGGGTGGCGGTGCACGCGGGTTGGCCGAGATCGGCGTCTTGCGCGCGCTCGAGGAAGCGGAGATCCCGATCGACTGCATCGCCGGCAACTCGATGGGCGCGCTCTTGGGCGGGCTCTACGCCGCGGGCATCGACGCCGACTCGCTTCAGATACTGGCGCACGTGCCGAATCTCTTCGGCCCGAACGCGGCCTACGGAAATCAGAGCGTCTTTCAGAAGCAGCTCGTTCGGCCGCAGGCCTTCGGCCTCTACTTCGACGGTTGGGAGTACCGGCTGCCGCAATCGCTGCTCAGCGACAGTAATCTGAACTGGCTGATCGTCTCGCACACCGCGGTGGCGGGACTCGAGTCGGGCGGCGACTTCGACCGTTTGCCGATTCCCTTTCGCGCGGTGGCGCTCGATCTGCGTTCGGGCGAGCGCGTGGTCTTTCGTTCCGGCGATCTCTCTCGCGCGATTCGCTCGAGCATCTCCGTTCCCGTGACCTTCCCGCCGATCCGCACGCGGAATCCCGAGCGCATCCTGGTCGACGCCGGGCCGCGCGCAAATCTTCCGATCGATCTTCTGGCCGAGATGGGCGCGGACAAGGTGATCGCGGTCAACTGCGCGCAATCGCTCGATGACGAGCAGTCAATCGACGACGTGACCGACGTGGCCCTCCGCTTGGTGCGCATTCTCTCCGTGCCGTGCGATTCGACCTGCGTCGACGGGTGGGATGTGTGGATCGAGCCGAGCACTCCCGGCGTCGGGATGAACGAGTACGACCGCGCGGACGAGCTGATCGAGGCCGGCTATCGCGCGGCGAAGGCGAAGCTCCCCGCGATTCGTCGCCTGCTCGAGCCGGAGCCGAGTCTCGACCAGTCGCCGCCCACGCCCGCGCCCGATCGAGCGGCGCCTGCGTCGGCCCGCGATGATGAGGCGGCGCCGCTTTCCGTCGCGTGGATTCGCTTGGAAGGCCGCCGCCTCGCCTACGAGTGGGTGCCGCGCGCCGAGCTCGGCCTCAAGGCCGGCGATCGATTCGACCTGCAAAAGCTAGGGCGCGGCGTGAAGCGACTCTACGGCACCAACCTCTACGACTCGGTCTGGCCGAGGCTGGAGCCGGTCGCACCGGGCCAGGTCGGCATCGTGCTCGAGCTCGAGGAGAGACGGCCGACCTTCGTCTCGGTCGGGCTGCTCTATGACAACAGCCGCCTGATGAACACGAACCTTGAGTGGACGCGCTCGAACCTCTTTCGTCTGGGCGAGACCTTTTACGTCGACTTAGCGCTCGGCAACCATCGCGACGGCGGGGAGATCGGCGTCCGCTCGGGCCGCATGCGCGGGTTGCCGCTCGTCTTCGATCTGGTGGCGAAGTCGAACCGCACGCTCTATCGCCGCGCCGATGGCGGCGAGATCCGGCGGAAGATCCAAGGCTTTCAGATCTCGACCGGCGCGCTCGGCGTGCGCGAGGCGCTCCTCCTCTCCGGCTTCCGCTTTCTGCGCGATGAAGCGGAGGTGGTCGGCGGACAATCGCTCGCCTCGCTCGGCCTGCCCGATGGATGGAGCGCGACCGATCGAAGCCTCTTCGCCACGCTCTGGATCGACGGCACCGACGAGCGCGTGCTGCCGACCCGCGGCCTTCGCGCGCGCGCCGATTACGAGATCTTCTTCAAGACGGACCTCGAGGTGAGCCACCTCTCCTACTCGGGCAGCATGTCGTTGAGCGTGCCTTTCCACGCGCTCAGCGTGACGGCGGAAGGAGCGCTCGGGGGCGTGAGCCGGCAGGATCTGCCCTTCCGCTTCGATCACCGGATCGACCTTTCGCGCGCGACCCTCGGCCGGATGGAGAGCGGCAGCTTCGCGCCCTTCACCGGCGAGGCGGGCCTGTCCTTCGGCCTTCGCATCGCGCGCAATCTCTCGCTCTTCACCAGCGGTCGCGCGGGGCTTTGGTCTTCGACCTTCGAGGGCCTGAAGCTCGAGTCGGCGCGTCGCGGGCTCGAGGGCGGGCTGCTGCAACGCACGCCGATCGGGCCGATCAGCTTAGGCGTCGCGACGGAGGAGGAGCGCGGGCCCTTCTACTTCGTGCAAGTGGGGCACGACCTTCTGCCGGAGAGGTAGGCTCCGTCCTAATCCGAAGCTTGACCGGCCCGCTCAAGCTCCTGACAATCTCGCGTCATGGCCTCGTACGTCCCGAGCTATCAGGAAGCCCATCTCATCGTCGCGGCGATCCGCGTGGTGCAGCACCGCGAAGGCCGGCCGCCGACGCCAGAAGAGGTCGCGGCGCTCCTCAATCTGCCCAAGGAAAAGGTCTTCATCCTCGTCCGCGCGCTCGCGGCGCGGGGCGTGGTGCAGATGCTCGAGACCCCCTTCGAGGTGAGGCTCGACGTGCTCGACCCGACACCGCTCGAAGCCCTGCCGCGCACCGACGGCGAGCCGGAGATGAAGGGCGAGCTCGATGAGTTCTACGAGCGCGAGCGCGAGAAGAAGGCGGAGATGGACCGCATGTTTCGCGGCGGCGAGGCGGACAAGCGGAAGCAGGATCGCGTGAAGAAGCTCGAGGAAGAATTCCGGAAGTTCAAGCCGAAGGG
>CAZZAH010000454.1:0-3940 GCA_964652115.1 uncultured bacterium
CCGACTCGGCCTCGGCGTTGCAGGAGTCGAGCACCAACGCCTCGACGTCGCGCGCACGAAAGCGATCGACGCACCAGGCCAGCAGCGGACCCACCCAGGCAAGCGGACAGAGGTAGTCGACCACGAAACCGACATCGAGCCCGAGCTGCGTTCCGCGGCGAAGCACGACATAGCCGAGGGTCGCATCTCCGCGCATCAGATAGAGGCGTTCGTAACGATCGCGATCGACCGATTGATCGAAGCGCCACGCAACGAATCGAAGGTCGCGGCGCGCGAGGATCGGGTAGTCATCTTTCGCGAGCTCCCAGATCCGGTCGACACGCTCGTCAAAGGAATCGATCGGCACGAGCCGCGTACCGCTTCCGATCGCGTAGCTCGAGTTGATCGTGTCCATCAGCTTGAGGCCCGGTGTGGCGAGATGCGCCGCGGCTCCGAGGAAACCACCGTCACGTCCGCGCCAGGCGAGGATCTTCGTCAGCCGGAAGGGCCGAACGAAGGTCGGAAGAACCCCGCAGTCGCTCCAGCCGGCGCGGAGGATCGACTTGTACGCCGCGTCGGTCGCCCCGGTCGCCACCACCAGCTCGGACGCCAGGCGAAAATTCTCGGTCAGGGCCGGCCCCACGCCACGCAGTCGCCACTCGGGACGAACCATGAGATCGACTGAGTAGGCGGCGCGAATCTCTTCGTCGTTCAGCTTGAGGAAGTACGGGATCCCGGCTTGCTCGCCCACCACCTCGCCTTCGTGGGTGGCGAGCCAGACCGGCGGCTCCCCTTCCTCACGCATCGGATTATCGAGGAAGAGCCAGCGGAAACGCGCCGGATCGAGCTGGCGCGCGATGGGCCCGAACATCTCCTGCTGGAAACGACGGAGCGCCTCGCCATGCTCGGGGCGGAAGCGGGTGATGCTCTGACTGCGTCTCTCGAGGAGACCCATCGCTCGCGCGCAGCTCCATTGAAATTCGACGCCTGGGAGGGGCAATGCGCCCAAGGTATCGGAGGCGGTCGCCCCCGGCTAGCCTCCTTTCGGCCGCGGCCGCGCACTTCATGACCCGGGGCCTGGCAGAGTGACCGAACGTGATAGTGTCCCAAGGGCGTATCCTCTCGAGAAGAGCGCCGCGAGGAACGATCGGAGTAGGTCGGAAGGCTGCCCCCGAAAGGATGGAATGGAGATCCCACCGATCACGTCCTCGCAAAACCGGATCCTGACGCGTGTCCGCCGTCTGGTGGCGCGACCGAAGGAGTGCCGGCGCGAGGGGCTTCTGATCGCGGACGGTGTGCACCTCGTCCAGGAGTCGATCAAGGCGAGGCTGCGCTGCACCGGGCTCTTCGTCACCGCGGGGCAACGCAGCCCGGAGATCGAGGCGATCGTGGCCGACGCCCAATCGCTCCGGCTCGCGGTCTACCCGATCCTCCCCCACCTCTTTCATGGAATCTCGCCGGTCGATACGCCGCAAGGAGTGGTCGGCGTCTTCGAACGTCCGCGCACCGAGCGCGCCCAGATGTGGCGCGACGCGCGAGCGATCCAAAACGGCGGAGGACCGGGACACATCGTGGTCTGTGACGGCGTGCAGGATCCGACGAATCTGGGCTCGATCTTAAGGAGCGCGCAGGCGGCCGGCATCCGCGGTTTGATCACGACGCCCAACACCGTCGATCCCTTTCACCACCGCACTCTTCGCGCGTCGATGGGCGCCGCCTTCCACCTGCCGATCCTGGTCGAGGAGCCGATCGCGCCGCTCCTGATCACGCTTCGGAATCTCGGCTGGAGCAGCCTCGCGCTCGCGGCCGACGGCGAGGTCGAAATCCAGGACTTAGCACCGACCAAGCCTTACGCCTTCCTCTTCGGGGCCGAAGGCTCAGGCCTGAGCGCGGCGGTTCGCGAGCAGTGCGACCAGCGGGTCCGCATTCCGATGGCCGGATCGATCGACTCGCTCGGTGTGGCGGCTGCCGCGGCGGTCTCCTTCTTCACCCTCTTCCTCACGCGACGCCGCGGTTAGCGCGGCCGAGATAGAGAAACCCCCGCGACCTCTCTCGAGGTGGCGGGGGCTCCGCTTCACGCGGACGAATCCGCGCGCTGTCCGAATGCTATCTCCGGACTATCGACCGAACTGACTCTTGATCCGACCCCAGCTCTGCTTCTGCGTCGGAACCGGCGGCTCGCAGGGGTTCGGCTCGCAGAGCTCGCCGTTGCCCATGTACGTGCCCTGCTGGCCGGCGCAGTCCGCCGCGGTCGTGACCACGCACTCACCCGAGACCAAACAGCAGGCGCCGGTCGGCGGCGGCTGCGGACAGGGGTTCGGATTGCAGACCGTGCCGTCGCCCTGGTACTGACCCAACTGGCTCGCGCACTCGCTTGCACTCGCGACGGTGCAGTCACCGCTCGCGAAGCAGCAGGCACCGACCGGCTGCGCACAGGGGTTCGGGTTGCAGGTCACGTTGTTGCCCATGTACGTGCCGCCGCTTTGCGCGCACTGAGCCGCGGTCTTGATCGAGCAGGTGCCGTCGGACGCGCAGCAGGCGCCGATCGGCTGCGGGCACGGGTTCGGCTCGCAGCTCGTATTGTCGCCGTAGTAGATGCCGCCGGCTCCCTGACAGTCGGCGCCGTCCTGGATGAAGCAGGTTCCGTCCGCGTAGCAGCAGGCACCCGAAGGCTGCGGGCAAGGATTCGGCTCGCAGGTCGCGTCCTTTCCATGCCACACGCCGCCGACCTGGTCGCACTCGGCGTTGGTCAACAGATAGCAGGTGCCGTCCGTCAAGCAGCAGGCCGCGGCCGGCTGCGGGCACGGATTCGGATCGCAGGTGAACTGCGGGCCGAAGAAGGTGCCACCGTTCGTGGCGCAGAGCTCGCCGGTCGTGATCTCGCAGACGCCGGTCGGGTAGCAGCACGCTCCCGGAGGCTGCGGGCACGGATTCGGATCGCAGATGCCGTCAAAGAAGGTGCCGCCCTGCTGCGCGCAGTCGGAGGAGACGAGCAGCACGCAGGTGCCGTTCGAGAAGCAGCAGGCGCCCGGCTGCGGACAGGGATTCGGATCGCAGGTCGTGCCGGAGCCCTGGAAGAGACCGCCCAGGTTCTCGCAGTCGACGAGCGAGCGCAGCGTGCAGCTTCCGTCGTTGAAGCAGCAGGCGCCGAGCGCGCCGGCGCAATTGAAGACGAGGTCGTCGAGCGAGCGCGGCTGCATCTGGAAGCCGTCCGAGTAAGGCGAGCTGTTGTCGAACTGACCACCGAGGCCGATCGCGGTGAAGGGGCCGGTCGGCTGCGGGGAGCCCGGAATGTTCGTGTCCTTGTCGATGCGCAGGGTGGTCGGACCCGAACCGTCGTCGACGATCAGGTTCTGATCCTGACCGACGATCGGCCAGGTGCCGCTGATGATGTTCACGCAGTTGAGCTGAACGATGCAGCTCTCGTACATCTCGCCGTTGACCGAGAACTCGAAGGTTGTGACCGGCATCGGCGGCGGAACCGGATTTCCGCTCGAGAGGAAGGTCACGGTCAGGTTCGGCGAGGTGATCTCGGTCAGGCCGTTGAAGTGCGTGACCGTTCCGACCACGCGGACGCGGTCGCCGATGTTGACGAAGGGCGTGATCGTCCCGCCGAAGACGGTGGTGCAGCAGGTGCCGTCGGTGAGCGAGAACTGCTGAACGGTCGGGCTCCAGGTGCCGCTCGGCGTGGTGACCACACCCTCGAAGCGGACGTACTGGAGATTCAGGACCGGCACGCCATTGGCGTCATCGGCCGCGATCTGGCAGATGGTGACGTCGGTCGGCACCGGTCCGGCGCAGCTTCCGTCGTTCGGCGTGCCCGGGGTCGGGGTGACGTCGAGGACGAAGTCGACCGAGTTGTTCTGGCTGTCGGCGCCGTCGGGGCAGCGTCCGAGCGAGGCGGGGGGCGTCTGATCCGGCGCGGGCGAGCCTTCACCCGCGAAGGTGTCGGTGCCGGTGT
>CAZZAH010000455.1:0-3923 GCA_964652115.1 uncultured bacterium
AAGCGCGCATAGCTGTCCGCGAGCGCGCTGTCGATCGCGCGGGCCATCGCGTCGGCGTCGGGCACCGGCGAGAAGCCTTCGATCCGGAGCGAGCTCGCCTGGCCGCGCAGCTCGGGCGGGAAGTCGTCGACTTGATGTCCGAGGTTGATGCCGAGGCCGAAGACGATCGCGCCGCCGGTGCTCTCGGCCAAGATGCCGGCAAGCTTGCCGCGCGCGCCGCGAAGGTCGTTCGGCCACTTGATCGCCGCGCGCCAGCCGGACGGCGGGCCCGCCGTGCCGAAGGACTCGAACGCTTCGGCTGTCGCCAGCGCCACCAGCGCGGTCAGGCCGGGCCAGAAGCGGGGTTCGACGCGCGGGCGAAGGAGGAAGCTCATCCAGAGTCCGAGGCCCGGCGCGGAGTGCCACTCGTGCGCGCCTCGTCCGCGCCCCGCGGTCTGCTCGAGCGCGCGCACCACCGTTCCCTCGGGTGCACCATCCTCCGCCGCGGCGCGCGCGAGATCCTGCGTCGAAGGGACGCTCATCAGCGGAGAGCTGTCTAGATTGAGCAGGATCGTCATCGAGTCCTCCGTCAGTCTCGCCTTCGACCGAGCATGTCGACCGCCACCGCCGCGACCAAGATCGCGCCCTTCAGGATCGGTTGCCAGAACGCCTCGGTGTTGAGGAGGCTCATGCCGTTGTCGAGTGAGGCCATGACCAACGCGCCGAGCAGCGCGCCCCACACCTTGCCTTGCCCACCGAGGAGCGAGGTGCCGCCGATGACCGCGGCCGCGATCGCATCGAGCTCCATCATGCGGCCCGCGTCCGAGGTCGCGGCGCCGACTCTCGCGGTGAGCACCACGCCCGCGATGCCGGCGAGCCCGCCCATCAACGCGAAGACGAGCACGATCCGCTGCGCGATCGGGATGCCCGCATAGTACGCAGCCTCGCGATTGCCGCCGATCGCATAGAGATGACGCCCGAACGGCGTCCGCGCCGCGAGGAGCGAGAGGATCGCGCCGAGCACGAGCACGATCACGACCGGTAGCGGGATCCCTTCATACGCGTTCATGGTCGCGGTGAAGAGGAGCACGAGAAGCGCCAAGCCGATCGGCGCCCAAAGCACGCGGCTCCCTTTGCTCGATGCCGGCAGGCTCGATGAGGTCCCTGCGCCCGCGATCGACCGCGTCCGCGTGGCGCTCGCGAGGAAGGCGAGCGCGAGAAGGGCCGCGAAGGCCCAGCCGATGGCGCGCGGAAGGTACGCCTGCCCCACCACGAGATAGTCACGGCTCGGCGCGATCGACACGCCGCCGGTGAGCCCGAGCAGCGCGCCCTGAAAGACGAGCATGCCGCCCAAGGTCGCGATGAAGGGCGGAATGCGGAGCTTCGCCACGAGGCTCCCCTGCAATGCGCCCAGACCCGCGCCGACCACGACCGGCAAGGCAAAGGCGAGCCCGAGCGGCCATCCCCAGCGCGAAAGCGCGAGCGCCGAAACCGCGCCCAAGAAGCCTGCCATCGCGCCGACCGAGAGATCGATCTGGCCGGCCACGATCACGAGCACCATGCCGAGCGCGATGACCGAGGTGACCGACATCTGCCGCGCGAGAAGCGAGAGGTTCCGCGGCGTCAGGAAGGTGCCGTGCGTGAGAGCGCTCATCACGATCCAGATCACGAGGAGGGCGCCGACCATCGCCCACGCGCGCCAAGCATGGTGTCCGAGCAGTCCTGAGCGCGCGGTCACGACACCTCCTCGATCGCCACGCGTGTGGTCGCGGCCGCCATCACCTCACGCGGCTCGGCATCGGCGCCGAGCTCCGCCGTCACGCGCCCCGCGGCCAACACGAGCAGCCGATGGCTCAAGCCGAGCAGCTCCGGCAGATCGGAGGAGACGAGAACCACGCCGAGCCCATCCGCCGCCAGGCGCGCGATCAGCTCGTAGATCTCGGCCTTCGCGCCGACGTCGATGCCGCGCGTCGGCTCATCGAGCAGAAGGACGCGCGGCGCGCGCAGCAGCCAGCGGCCGAGCACCACCTTCTGCTGATTGCCGCCCGAGAGGGTGTTGACCTCGGTCGCGAGGCTCGCGGCGCGGATGCCGAGCGCGCGCTGCTCCTCCGCGCAAGCATGGTCGCGTGCCGCTTCATCGAGGAGACCGCCGCGCTGGAAGCGCCGCAACGTCGCGAGCGTGAGGTTGTCCTTCACCGAGCCTTGCGGCACGAGGCCGTAGCGCTTTCGATCCTCGCTCACCAGAGCGATGCCGGCCGCGATCGCTTCGGCCGGCCGGCGAAACGGCGGCCGCGGCGCTACATCGTCGAGCGCAATGCTTCCGCGGACCGGCGCGCGCGCGGTGCCGAAGAGCGAAGAGAGAAGCGCGGTGCGTCCCGCCCCCATCAGTCCCGCGATGCCGAGCACCTCGCCGGCGTGGAGCTCGAAGCTCACGTCATCGAGGAGCCGCCGGCCGGGCGCGTTGGGATCATCGAGCACAAGGTCGCTCACACGTAGCACGCCAGTGCTTCGCGGCTCGGGCGCGCGCGGGTAGAGGTTCTTGACCTCGCGACCGACCATCGCCTGGATGATGTCGTCGCGCGAGAGCGCCGTCGACGACGCGGTCACGATCGAGCGACCGTCGCGAAGCACGGTGACGCGATCGGCGAGCGAGAGGATCTCCTCGATGCGATGCGAGATGTAGATCGACGACACGCCGCGCGCGCGCAGCTCACGCAGGAGACCGAAGAGCCGCGCAGCATCGGTTTCGGAAAGCGCGGCCGTCGGTTCGTCGAGCACCAGGATCGTCGCCTCCTTGTCGAGCGCGCGCGCGATCTCGATCAGCTGCTGCTGGCCGACGCCGAGCTCCTTGATCGGACGCGCGAGATCGACGTCGAGCCCCACGCGCGCGAGGGCACGGTGGCCATCCTCGATCAAGCGGCCGCGATCGATCCAACCGTGTCGTGAGGGCTCGCGACCCAGGGCGAGGTTCTCCGCCACGGTCAGCTCCGGCACCAGCGCCAGCTCCTGCGCGATGAGCGCGATGCCGGCCGCCTCCGCGTCGCGCGGCCCGCGAAAGCGCATGGCGCGCCCACGAAGCAACACCTCGCCTTCGTAGGCGCCATGCGGGATCGCGCCGCAGAGGATCTTGATCAGGGTGCTCTTCCCCGCGCCGTTCTCGCCGGAGAGGGCGTGGATCTCGCCTGGCGCGAGGTCCATGCGTACGTGATCGAGCGCACGCACGCCGGGGTAGCTCTTCCCGATGTCGCGGAGCTCGAGGAAGGATGGGTTCACGGCGTCGGCCACTGCTCCTTCGGCACGTCACGGTAGACGTCCTCGAGCTTCTGATAGCCGTCCTTGATCACGGTGGCGGCCATGTTCGCGCGATCGACCGCGACCGGCGGGATGAGCAGGCTCGGCACATCCTTCTGCCCGTTGTTCAGCGTGTGCGTGGCGTCGGGCACCGGCTCCTTGCGCGCCATCAGGATCGCGACCTCGGCGCCGCGCGTGGCGAGTGCCTTGATCGGCTTGTACACCGTCATGCTCTGCGCACCGGTCACCACGCGCTGGCAGGCGGAGAGCTCCGCGTCCTGACCGGTGACGATCACCTTGCCCGCGAGCTTCTGCTCCTCGAGCGCCTGAATCGCGCCTCCCGCGAGGCCGTCGTTGCTCGCGACCACCGCGGCGATCGCGTTGTGATTCCGCGTGAGCGCGTTCTCCAGAATCTTGAGCCCCTCGACCGGCTGCCAGTCGTTCGCCCACTGATCGGTGACGATGGTGATGTCGCCGCGATCGACGTAAGGCTTGAGCACCTTGAGCTGACCTTCGCGGTAGAGGTGCGCGTTGTTGTCGGTCGGCGCGCCCGCGATCAGCACGTAGTTGCCCTTGGGCGCGTGCGCGATCGCGTACTCGCCCTGGATCTCTCCCACCCGCAGATTGTCGAAGGAGATGTAGAGGTCGAGGTC
>CAZZAH010000456.1:0-3922 GCA_964652115.1 uncultured bacterium
CGGCTGGTGCGAAGCTTCCCGCCCGCGTATTCTCCCGCCTTCGATACGGTCTGGGACGGAAAGGACGCCGAGGGACGGTTGCTGCCGGAGGGCATCTACTGGCTTCGCCTTCGGGCCGGTGATCGCGTCGCGTCGCGGCCCATCGTTCGACTTCGCTGATCGGTAGATAAGAGGAGACGCGCAACATCTCGACTCGCGCAGGGCAGAAGAAGGGCGGCGGAGCTCAGGACCCGAAACTCGCAGGGGGTCGTTCGGAGCCCGCGGGGACCACGTCGAACGAGCCTCTCCTCGCGGATGCGTCGAGCGCGGGCGAGGGCCGTAGGTCGCTCTCGATCGCGCTCCTGCTTCTGGCGTTCCTTCCGATCGCGGGGTTCTTCCTCGGCGGACCGCCAGCCTGGGGATTCAACCACCTGAGCTATTTGCCGCGCGGCTTCTTCTTCGTCTGGGCCGGGCTCGCGCTGGTCTTGATCTGGCCACGCGCGCAGGTGTTCCTGAGCGATCTCCTTTCGCGGCGTGTGCCGTCGCTCCTCTTCGAACGTAGGGTCACCGGCATCGCGGTGCTCGCGCTGCTCGCGATCGTCTTCTGGATCCTGCGCGAGCGTTCGTTCTTCATGGGGGACGGCTACCTGATCGGCGAGCTGGTCGATCGCGGCGCGCCCTTCCGCGCGTTCGACAACCTCGACTATCTCCTTCACCACCAGCTCCACCAGCTCTTGCGCGCGGCGATGCCGATCGATTCGTTCACGCTCTATCAGATCGGCTCGGTGGTGGCAGGGGTGGTCGGCGCGTGGATCTTGGCGCGACTGACCGCCAAGCTCGGATGGGAGCCGTGGCGGCGCGCGCTGCTGCTCCTCTTCGTGTTCACGACCGGGCCGGCGGTGCTCTTCTACGGCTACGTCGAGAGCTACAGCTTTCTCTTCGTCTTCCTGACCGCGTTCCTTCTCTCGGGCTATCTCGCGCTCGAAGAGCGTGCGCCGCTGTGGGTGGCGTCGCTCTTCTACGGTCTCGCGCTCGCCTTTCACCTCACGGCGCTCTTCTCCGCGCCCGCGATGCTCTACCTGGCGCTGCGTTCGCGCGCGAAGCCGGCGTCGCGCCGTTGGATGGAAGCGGTGTTGCCGGCGCTGCTCCTCTTCCTGCTGTCGGTCGTCGTTCACCTCGCCGCCGGCTACAACGAACGCTGGTTTCGGAAGGAGTTCATCGACGCCAAGAACACGAAGTCGATCTGGATTCCTCTACTCGAGCCGCAGCGTGGATTCCTTTCGCTCTATCACTGGAAGGATCTGGTCAACCTCGCGCTCTTGACCGCGCCGCTCTGCCTCGCCGTGGTGCTCGCGCGTATGCCTTGGTTGCGCGCGCGATGGAAGCGGCCCGAGATCGGATTCCTGCTCGTGCAGATGGCGGGCGTGCTCTTCTTCACCTTGGCGCTCGATCGCAAGCTCGGCGGCGCGCGGGACTGGGATCTTCTCGCGGCGCATGCGGGGGGCCTGATGCTCCTGGCCGCGGTCGCGTTTCCCGCCGGTCCCACGCCCGAGGGGAAGCGAACCGCCTATCTCCCCGCGCCGCGCGAGGCAGGCCTGGCTTGGGGCGCGATGCTGGTCGTCTTCCTCCCCTGGGTGCTTCTGCTTCACATGGAGACACGGTCGATCGCGCGCTTCGTCGACATCGCCAGCGACTTTCCGAACTTCGCCCGCGCCTATGCCTACGAAGAGGTGGGGAAGTACTACCGCAAGCGAAGCGATCTGCCGCGCGCGGAGGAGATGTACGAGCGCTGCGTCGACTCCTATCCGAAGAACCCGCGCTTCCTCCTGCTGCTCGGCTCGATCTACTTCGCTCAGAACCGGCTCGACGACGCGGAGCGCCTCTACCAGCAGGCGCTCGACATCACGCCCGATCATCGCGTCGGCCTCGAGATGATGGGCAAGGTGAAGATGAAGCGAGCCGAGGGGATGACGCCGGGGCCGGCGCGCGAGGCGATGTTCGGCCAGGCGGCCGACAACTTCGCGAAGCTCGTCCAGCAGGTGACCGACAACGCGGAGGATTGGGGGCTCTACGGCTTCACGGCGCTTCGCGCGGAGCGTCTCCCTGAAGCGGTCAACGCGTACCAACATGCACTCTCGATCGCGCCGAACGGCGAGGCGCTGCGAGGACTCGCGACCGCCATGATTCGACTCGAGCGCTATGCCGACGCGCTGCCCCTCCTCCGGCAAGCGATGGCGCAAGGCGAGCGTTCGACCACCATCGAGCGGGGAGTGGCGATCTGTCTCTTGGGCCTCGTGCGTGACTCGGTGATCGCGGGACGGGCGCCCGAGCCGGTCCAGGTCGCCGAGCTCGATGCGCTGCTCTCACGCCTTCGCGCAGGAGACCCCGACGACGCGACGGTGGCCGAATTCATTCGCCGACTCGAGCTGCTTCGTCGCGGTATCGATCCCGATCGAGGCGGGAGCGCCCCATCGCCGGGGATCGAGGAGGGGGAGCCGGGCGAGCTAAGCCCGAGCGGTTCGCGCAACGCGGGCGATCCAGGCTCAGAGCCGTAGGTTCAACCCAGCCTCGAAAGACCCGCGAAGAGAGATCGGCTCCCGCCGCTCAAGCCGCCGCTCTCTTTGCCGATCTTTTGAAGAGACGCGGCCTCCTCGAGTGCAGCAATCCCCCTTGCCCGCCGCGTGGTCCAGTCAGCCGAGGTGAACATGGATCCGTCCTTCCTGACCGACCCGAGCATCGATTTTCGCACGCTGTTCGAGTCGGCGCCCGGCCTCTACCTCGTGCTCTCGCCCGAGCTCTCGATCGTGGCGGTGAGCGATGCCTATCTCGCCGCGACCATGACGCGTCGCGAGGAGATCCTCCGCCGCGGGATCTTCGAGATCTTCCCGGACAACCCGGCGGATGCGGGCGCGACGGGCGAGACGAACCTCCGGGCTTCACTCGAGCGCGTGGTCACGCAATGGGTGCCCGACGCGATGGCGGTGCAGAAGTACGACATCCGCCGGCCCGCGGAAGAGGGGGGCGAATTCGAGGAGCGCTTCTGGAGTCCGCTCAACTCGCCGGTCTTCTCCTCAGACGGTCGCCTCGCCTACGTCGTGCATCAGGTCGTCGACGTCACCGACTTCGTTCGCTTGAAGCGACGCGGCGACGAGCAGGCCCAACTCGAGCACGAGATGCGCGGCCGCGCGCAGGAGATGGAATCCGAGATCTACCGCCGCGCGCAGGAGATCCAATCGGCCAACGAGCGCTTGCGCACGACCAACGACGAGCTCGCGCGGCTCTTCGCTCGCACCAAGGAGCTCGAGGAGCTCAAGACGCAGTTCTTCGCCAACGTGAGCCATGAGCTGCGCACGCCGCTCACCTTGATCCTCGGTCCGGTCGACAAGCTGTATCGACAGGAAGGCCTGCCGGCGGCGGTGCGCCGCGAGCTCGATCTCGTGCGCAGGAACGCGCAGTCGCTCTTGAAGCAGGTCAACGACCTCCTCGACATCGCGAAGTTCGACGCCGGGCGCCTCACCCCGAGCTATAGCCAGGTCGACCTCACGGCGCTCGCGCGCGGCGTGCTGCACCACTTCGAGTCGCTCGCGCTCGAACGGCGCGTGACCACCAGCCTCGAAGGGCCGGCCTCGCTCATCGCGCAGACCGACGCCGACAAGCTCGATCGCGCGCTCTCGAACCTCTTCTCGAACGCCTTCAAGTTCGTGCCCGAGGGGGGCGTGGTGCGCTGCTCGCTTCGCTCGAAAGACGATCGCGTCTGGATCGAGGTCGCCGATAGCGGGGTCGGCATTCGTCCGGAGCATCGCGACGCGGTCTTCGAGCGATTCCGCCAGATCGACGCCGACGGTGTTCATCGAACCGGGGGCACCGGCTTGGGCCTCGCGATCGCGAGCGATCTGATCGGCGTTTTGGGTGGAGCGATCCGCGCGGGTGAAGCGCCCGAGGG
>CAZZAH010000457.1:0-3909 GCA_964652115.1 uncultured bacterium
CGGTCTTCGAGTAAGCGGGCCTAGACCGGCGCGCAGGCCGCCTTCAGCCACGCCTTCTCCGCCGGGCGAAGGCGTGGCGCCAGGGTTTTCGCCACGAGCGCGTGATACGCATTGAGCCATTCGCGCTCCTCCGTCGTCAGAAGCTTCTTCTCCAGCAGGCGCGTGTCGATCGGACAGAGCGTGATGGTGTCGAAGCGATACCAGGCGGTGCCGTTCTTGGTCAGCTTCGCGTCCGGCTGCACCAGGATCAGGTTCTCGATCCGGATTCCGTAGGCGTTCGGCTCGTAGTAGCCCGGCTCGTTCGAGAGGATGTTCCCCGTCTCCAGCGGCGCGCCGAAGATGTCGCGCGTCGGGCTGATCGACTGTGGGCCTTCGTGCACGTTGAGGTAGGCGCCCACGCCGTGCCCCGTGCCGTGGTTGTAATCGAGTCCGGCTTCCCAGAGCGGCGTCCGCGCCAGCGTATCGAGCCGGATGCCGCGCGTCCCTTCCGGAAAGCGGGCGCGGGCGAGCGCGATGTGCCCCTTGAGCACGCGAGTGAATCGATCGCGTTGCTCCGCCGTCCCCGCCTTGCCCATGAGGATGGTGCGCGTGATGTCGGTCGTGCCGGTGAGATACTGCCCGCCCGAGTCGAGGACGTAGAGCCCTTCGCGCTTGAGCGGCACGTTCGACTTGGCATCGACCGAGTAGTGCGGCAGCGCGCCATGCGCGCCGAAGCCCGAGATGGTGCGGAAGGAGAGGCCCTGGAAGTGCTCGCCCTCGGCGCGGAACTCCGCCAGGCGATCGGCGGCGGAGATCTCGGTCAGCTCGCTCTTCTGCATCGCGTCCTCGAGCCAGCAGAGGAAGCGAACCATCGCCACGCCGTCCTCGACGTGCGCCCGGCGCATTCCGTCGATCTCGACCGGATTCTTCCGCGCCTTCATGCGCGTGATCGGGCTCTCGCGGCTGACGAGCGTGCTGCCATGCAGCAGGTCGGCCATCCAGCGGTTGGAAGCGCCGGGATCGAGCCAGACCCGCGCCTTGCGCGCGCCCAGATCTCGCAATGCTTCCGCCAGCTCGTCGTAAGGCCGCACGTTGACGGCGGGAGCGAGCTTCCGCTGTACCGTCGCCGATGCCTTACCTGGCGTCAGAAACAACGTGGCGTCCTTCGCCGTGATCAATGCATACGCGATCACGACCGGGTTGTACTCGACGTCCCGCCCGCGGATGTTGTACAGCCACGCGATCGAGTCCAAGGTCGAAAGGACGTGCGCGTCGGCCTTCTGCACCTTCATCTCCGCCCGGACACGCTTGAGCTTCGACGCGACCGACTCGCCCGCGAACTCGAGCGGGTGGATCTGAATCGGCGACTCCGACAGCTTCGGTTGATCAGACCAGATCTGATCCACCAGGTTGTCCTCGGTCAGCTGCAAAGAGGAGCCGACGCCGGCCAAGATCTGCTCCAGCGCGGTCGCCTCTCCGGTCGAGAGGAGCCTGGGGTCGGCGCCCACCACCTCGCCTCGCTTGATCGAACGCGCGAGGAACTCGTGCAAGGTCGGTACGTCGGGCTGCCCCATCTTGTACAAGCGGATCCCGCTCCCCTTGAGCTCGTTTTCGGCTTGCAGGAAGTAGCGTCCATCGGTCCAGACTCCCGCCACGTCCGCGGTGACCAAGAGCTCGCCGGCCGAGCCGGTGAAGCCCGAAAGCCAGGCGCGACGCTGCCAGCAGGTCGGCACATACTCGCTCTGATGCGCGTCGGTGGACGGGACGAGGTAGGCGTAAAGACCTCGCCGGTGCATCAGGCTCCTCAGGGCCGCGATCTTCTGCTTGGGGGTCATGGTTCTCCTTGTCGACCGGGCGGGGTCGGATTTGGATTGACGTTGGCCGGCAGTATAGCGTGTCCGACTGAGCGACGCGGGGTCGATCTCCGCTTGTCCGCGTGCCGGAAGGAGGAGGAATGGACCCAAGGCGAGGCGTATCGGGAACGTCGACTCCACTGCGCTTTCGGCTGGATGGCGTGGCCGCCGCGGACGCGCCGCTGCTTGTCGCGATGCACGGATTCCGCATGAACGAGGACTCGTTCGCGCGCCTGTTGCGCGGCCTGTTCGATCTGCCGCTGCATTGCCTGACCTTCCGCGCGCCGCTCATTGCCGACCCGCTCGAGGGGGAGAGCGCGGGCGCGAGCTGGTACGACTACGACGGCGATCAGGAGCGCTTCCGTCGTGAGCTCGCGCGGGTGGAGGGCACGCTCCTCTCCGCGCTCGGCGACGCCGAGCTGCAGCTCGACCTTCGCCCGCGCGCACGGGTGCTCCTCGGGTTTTCGCAGGGGGGCTATGCCGGTGCCGTGATCGCGCTCCGGCATCCCGAGCTCTTTCGGGGCATGATCATCTCGGGTGCGAGGGTGAAGCACGAGATCCTGACCGATGAGCTGGCTGCGGCCGCTCGATTGGGATTCGAGGCGCTGCTCCTTCATGGCGAGCGAGACGCATCGGTCCCGCTCGCCGCGGCGAAAGGGGGAGAGGAGGCGCTCCGAAGCGCGGGTGTCGCAGTCGAGTTGTGCACCTTTCCAAGCGGTCACTCGCTTGGCCGCGCGCAGGTCTCCGCCATCCGCGCCTGGCTCCTCGCCAGATTCGAGTGACTATCCCTCCAGCCCGATCGCGAGCGGGAAGAGGAGGTTGTTCTCCTTGTGGATGTGCGTGTGCGTGTCCTGCTCGAGCTCCTGGAGCGCCGAGTAGAAGGCGTGGAAGGTGGGGCACGCGTCGGGCGGGGGCGTATAGGCGCCAGTCAGCTCCCGTAGCCGCGCGAGCAGTTCACCGACAGCGACGTGCTCATGCTCCATCATGCTGATCGGCGCTCCGACGGACGGGCGACCGAGGGCCGCCCCGCCGCTACGAACCAGCTCCTCGATCCACGGAAAGAGGACGCGCTCCTCCTTCATCAAGTGCGGCTCGAGATCGGCGCGAACCGCCTCGTAGGTCGCGACCACATCCGCCAGCTCGGGGTGCTTCGCGCCGTGCGCCTGCTTCACCTTCTCGGCCAACCCGCTCACGCGACCGAACTCGCCCCGAAGGTACGCGTGGTGCGTGCTCACGATGTGCTCGATCAGGAGAAGCGGGTCCTCTGGGAGCGCCGGCTCGACCGGCGAGAGCTCCAGCCGCTCCAGCGCCTCCACGATCGGGGCGAGCGGCAATGACCGTGTGCCGCAGGCTTCGGACAGGGTAACCTTGCCGCCGCAGCAGTAGTCGATCGAGTACTGCTCGAAGACTCGCGCGCGCGAGGGACGCTCGACGACGAGCGCGCCAACAGGGGTCTCGGCGAATCGGTTCATTTCAGATCTCCTTCCGGGGCAGGCCCCCACGACTTAACGCGCGCGGCTCGGGGCAGGCGCCCAGGTCGCATCCTTCGTTTTGCTCGGCTTCGCATAGGACCAGCCGGTCTGAAGCCCGATCACGAACCAGCCGAGCACCAGAATGCCGCTCGAGAAGATCGTGTCGCCGATGACGCGCATCCAGCGGAGCCGCTGGAGCACCGGCTGCTGCAGGAACTCGGCGGAGCGCGCGTACCACATGCCGTGCTGCAGGCTCGCCCAGGTCTGCGCGAGTCCGACCGGCAAGAGGCTCAGCAGCACCATCGCCGCCAGGCCGATGTTGATCGACCAGAAGGCGTAGGCAAGAGGACCGCTCCGCCACTCATCCGGACGGTGGAGGTGCTTGAGGCAGAAGAGCAGGAGGCCGATGCCGAGCATGCCGTAGACGCCGAAGAGCGCGGCGTGGCCGTGCACCGCCGTCGTGTTCAAGCCCTGCATGTAATAGAGCGCGACCGGCGGATTGATCAGGAAGCCGAAGACTCCCGCGCCGAGCAGATTCCAGAAGGCGACCGCGACGAAGAAGTAGATCGGCCACCGATAGCTCGCCACCCAGTCACGCAGGCGAA
>CAZZAH010000458.1:0-3909 GCA_964652115.1 uncultured bacterium
ATCCTTCGGCCCGAGCTGCCTCTAGCCGCCGGGATGTGCGTCGTGATCGGCCAGTTCCTGGCCCTGCGCGCCGCCCCTCCGGTGGAGTCGCTTGCTCTGGGTCTCGCCTGCGGATTTCTGCTTTCCGCGTCGGCCATCGCGACGAACGATTACTTCGACCTCGAAGTCGACCGCGTGAACACGCCGTGGCGGCCACTGCCCTCTGGGCTCTTGTCGCCGTTCGAGGCGATGGGGTTGGGCATCATGCTCGGTGCCCTCGGACTTGGGGCCGCGTGGGCGTTGAGCCCGGCAGCGTTCGCGGCGGCGTTGCTCGTCTGGGTTCTCGGCTTTCTGTATAACTGGAGACTCAAGGCAAGCGGGTTGGCGGGAAATCTGATCGTGGGGATTTCCGTCGCGATGACGTTCCTCATCGGTGGCATCGGCGTAGGACGGCCCTGGGACGGAACCGTCTGGCTCTTCGGGCTCATCGCGTTCGTGTTCGATCTCGCGGAGGAGATCGCCGGCGACGCGATGGATGTAGAGGGCGACAAGGCGCGCGGCTCGAGATCGCTCGCTATCCTGTGGGGGAGAGGGAAGGCGCTGAGCCTCTCCGCCGTGTTGTTCGCGATCGTGGTGGTCTTGACGTGGATACCGATGATCCGAGGCGACTTTGGCTTGAGCTACGCGGTGCCGATTCTCGTGATGAACGTTCTCGTGGTCCTGTTCGTGGTGAAGCTGCTCAGAAGCCATACCTCGAACGAGGGCCGATGGGCCATGCGCGCCCTCTACATCAGCGCGTCGCTGGGGCTACTGGCATTTATTGTGAGCGCGCTGCGCTCATAGTCTCGCCGAAGGCGCGCGCTAAGCTTGCTCTCCGGTCGAATACCGCTTCGCGACGCGGAGCAGTGCATGCGCTTGACGTACGGGGTGAACCAACCGACAGTGGATGCATTGGGAGGCCAATGGACGCGCACAGAGTTTTCAAGATGTCCTTCGCCGGCGTGTATCCGCACTACGTCCAGAAAGCGGAGAAGAAGGGTCGTACCAAGGACGAGGTCGACCAGGTCATCTGCTGGCTCACCGGCTACAGCCCTTCGGCGCTCGCCCAGCAGATCGAGCAGAAGAAGGATCTCGAAGCCTTCTTTGACGAAGCGCCCTTGCTTCACCCCAACGCCAACAAGATTACCGGCGTCATCTGCGGCGTTCGTATCGAGGAGATCGAGAACCCTCTGATGAGGAACATCCGCTACATGGACAAGCTGGTTGATGAGCTGGCCAAGGGACGCCCCTTAGACAAGATCATGCGTAAGTGACGCCCGCGAGGCTGGTGTTGGTCACCGGAGCCACCGGCTACGTCGGCGGTCGACTGGTGCCGAGATTGCTGGAGGCCGGCTGGCGTGTGCGGTGCTTGACGCGGCACCCCGAACGCTTGTCCTCGCGCGTGCCGCCGGGCGCAGAGATCGTGACCGGCGATGTCCTCGACGCGGCCTCTCTCGCCCAAGCCGCGGAGGGTGTGGACGCCGCGTACTACCTGGTTCATTCGATGGCGGCGACGGGCGACTTCGAGGCGAAGGACCGCATCGCGGCGGACAACTTCGCCACCGCCTGTGCCGGCCGCGTGCGGCGCATCATCTACCTTGGGGGCCTCGGTCTGGACGAGCCTGGCTTGTCCGCGCACCTCCGCAGTCGACACGAGGTGGGGCAACGACTACGAGCGCACGGCGTGCCGGTGATCGAGCTGCGGGCTTCCATCATCATCGGCTCGGGCAGCCTGTCGTTCGAGATGATCCGCGCGCTGGTCGAGCGGCTGCCCGTCATGGTGACGCCTCGGTGGGTCCGTGTCACGGCGCAGCCGATCGCGATCAACGACGTGCTCGACTATCTGCTGGCCGCATTGACGCTCGAGGTTGAAGATCGCAGCCCGATCCTCGAGATCGGCGGACCGGATCAGGTCTCCTATGGCGAGCTCATGCGTGAGTACGCGACCCAACGTGGTTTGAAGCGCCGCATGATCCCGGTGCCTCTGCTTACGCCGCGTCTTTCCAGCCTCTGGCTGGGCTTGATCACGCCGCTCTACGCCCGCATCGGGCGCAAGTTGATCGATAGCCTGCGCTACCCCACGGTGGTGAGAGACGACGCGGCCCAGCGTCTGTTTGCGGTCAAGCCGGTCGGCGTTCGGGAAGCGATCGCGAGCGCGCTCCGAAACGAGGATTCCAACTTCGCGCACAGCCGCTGGTCGGACGCACTCTGCGCCGCGGGTGAGCTTCGGCAGTGGGGAGGCACGCGATTCGGCAATCGGCTGGTCGATTCGCGGACCACATCGACCTCGGCCTCAACATCCGCCGTCTTTGCCGCGGTGGAGTGCATCGGCGGCGCGACCGGGTGGTATCACGCCGATTGGCTCTGGACCCTGCGAGGCTGGCTCGATCTCCTCCTCGGCGGGGTCGGTATGCGCCGAGGACGTCGCGACCCGCGGCGCGCACTGGTCGGCGACACGCTGGACTGCTGGCGCGTCGTGAGCGTCGAGCCGGAGAGGCGTCTGCGCTTGGCGGCCGAGATGAAACTGCCCGGACGTGCCTGGCTGGAGTTCGAGGTTCAACCAAGCGGCGAGGGCTCGACGCTGCGTCAGACCGCCACGTTCGATCCGGTCGGGCTCTGGGGCCTGGCTTACTGGTATTCGACCTGGCCTCTGCACCAGATCGTCTTCTCAGGGATGCTGCGAGGAATCAAAAAGGCGGCCGAGAAGAGCGCATCCAAACTGAGCGAACCCGGGGCTAGAAACTCTCCCGTTTGATCCACCACCGCCGCCCACACCGCGGACAGAAGGTCTCGAGCTGCGTTTCGCCTTCGAACAGCTCGTCCGGGTTGTCCGGAAAGATGCTCTTCATCGCGGTGATCATCCGATCGGGATTGCAGCCGCAGTGAAAGCGGATGGTGCGGGTGTCGATCGAGCTCGCGTCGTCGAGCAGGCCTCGCGCCTCGTCGAGCGAAAGGGCCGCCATCCAGTCGACGTCCGCACCGGGGAAGGCGAGCACCATCAGGAACGCGTCGGAGTGGAGCTCGAAGAATCGAGCCGGGTGCTGCTCCGAGCGCGCGTAGTACTGCTCGAAAATCTCGAGCACGTCCAGGCCCTGGATCTCGATCGTGCTCTGCGAGGGCTCCTGCCGTGGCCGGGTCGTCTGGACGAAGCAGCGGCTCCGCTCGGCCGTCCGGACGTTGCTCGCGAACGCACGTCCGGTGACGGTCGACTCCGCCGCGTCGCCGGTCAGGAACAGATTGAGCGGCGGCTGCCGGAAGTTGATCGTCACGCCGACCGCCTCGTCCCTCGGCCGATTCGATAGGTGAAGCGCGAGGGCGGCGAGCCCTTGGCGCATCATCACCTCGATTAGGCCGTCGAGGTCGGTGGACCAGGTCCGGGCGTGCTGGAGGTAGGCGTCGAAGAATGCGCCGAACTGCCCGTCGGCCAGCAGGACCTTCCGGCCCGCGTGCTGCCGCCGGCGGATGACCGCCGCGCCGATCTCCTCTCGAACCATCCGTCGCTCCTTCCTCGTGCCGCCTGAAAAACAGCCCAGAGTATGCGGTGACGCTCGCTTCGCTCAAGGCATCCGGCTTGCCCATGCGAAGCCGAGCCGCTAACATTCGCGCATTGCCCCGGACCCTTTTCAAGACCGGGCGACCCCATAGGACCCCGGAAAGGAAAAGGAGCTCTCGGGATGATCCCTCCCTCGGTTGAACTGACCCAGCAGCTGCACGAGCAGCTCGGGGTCGAGCCGGCGAAGCGTACGCAGGAATGGAAGCAGACCTTCTACGACACGGTCTCCGATGCCGCGCTCGCGATGAACGATCCTCAGGTGGTGCAGGGGCCGGACGGCTTCCAGTACTTCGTGCTCGGCTTCCCTCAGCCGAACGTTCAGTTCCAGGCGGTGTCGG
>CAZZAH010000459.1:0-3904 GCA_964652115.1 uncultured bacterium
GCGAGGACACGCGTTCACGCCACAAGCGCTTCCTCGAGAAGCGCATCGCCTGGGGCCGGCAAGCTCAGGTCGAAGGCGGGTTGTCGGAGCGAGCGAAGCAGCGCGCGGCCGAGCTGGCGAACGATGCCAACCTGCGCTTGCTCAGCCCGACGCCGCGAACCGAGCTCCACCGCTTCACCGCGTCCGACAGCCGCACGGGCCCGCAGCCGGGCGAAGTGCTCTCGCGCGAGTACAAGGGCCGCACCCTCATCGTCTCGGTCCTGGCGAACGGGTTCGAGTACGAAGGCAAGGTCTACCGCTCGCTGACCGCGATCGCCAAGGCGGTGACGGGATCCGCCTGGAACGGTCACCACTTCTTCGGACGGCGAGGCAAGCGATGAAGCCAGCCATCCGCTGCGCGATCTACACCCGGAAGAGCACCGACGAAGGCCTGGACCGCGAGTTCAACTCGCTCGACGCGCAGCGCGAGTCGGCCGATGCCTACATCTCGAGCCAGAAACACGAGGGCTGGATCGCACTGCCCGACCGCTACGACGACGGCGGATACTCCGGCGGATCGATGGACCGACCGGCGCTGCGCCGACTCTTGAGCGACATCGAAGCGGGCAAGGTCGACGTGGTGCTGGTCTACAAGGTCGACCGCCTCAGCCGCTCCCTCCTAGACTTCGCGCGGCTGATGGAGACGTTCGACCGGCACAAAGCCGCGTTCGTCTCGGTCACGCAGCAGTTCAACTCCAGCACCTCGATGGGGAAGCTCACGCTGAACGTGCTCCTGTCCTTCGCACAGTTCGAACGCGAGGTCATCAGCGAACGCACCCGCGACAAAATGAGGGCCGCACGGCGAAAGGGGAAGTGGACCGGGGGGCCGCCCGTCTTGGGCTACGACATCGACCCCGAGGGTGGACGGATCTACGTCAACCCGGCCGAGGCCGAACGCGTGCGCGAGATCTTCTCGCTCTACGCCGAGCGGCAGTCGCTCGCGGAGGTGGTCGAGGAGCTGCGCCAGCGCGGCTGGTCCTCCAAGGCCTGGACCACGCGTCGCGGCCGCACTCGACCAGGCACGCCCTACGTGCGGAGCACGCTCTACCGGCTCTTGAGCCATCGCGCGTACCGTGGTGAGGTCTTCTTCCAGGGTCTGGTCTACGCCGGGGAGCACGAAGCGATCGTGACGGCGGAGCTGTGGGATCAGGTCCAGCGGGTGCTCGCGCGGAACGGGCGGAGCGGAGGCCGCGCGGTGCGGAATCGGTACGGCGCGCTCCTGCTGGGGCTTCTCCATTGCGGCCCCTGTGACGCCACGATGAAGCACTCGACCGCTGTGAAAGGAAGCCGCCGCTACCGCTACTACCTCTGCCCCGGTGAGGGCTGCTCGCACCGCTCCCTCCCGGCGGGGGAGATCGAGCGATTCGTGGTCTCTCGCCTTCGCGGGATCGGCTCCGATCCCAAGATCCTCGCGAGCGTCCCATCCGATGCGGCGATGACGCTCCGCCGGTTCGATCCGGTGTGGGAAGCCCTGGGTCCGCGCGAGCAAGCGCGGGTGGTCCAGCTGCTGGTCGAGCGCGTGGTGCACGACGGCGTGCAGGAATCGATCGCGGTGACCTTCCGGCCGAGCGCCATCACCACCTGGGCAGAGGAGCATGCCACGTGAGTCTGACGGTCGAGTACGCGGTTCACTTCCGCACCGGGCAGCACGGGCGGATGCGGCTCAGGGAGGGCCGCCGCCCAGCGCCCGTCCCGGTCCCGGAGGGGCGGGTGCCGCGCGTGTCGAAGCTCATGGCGCTCGCCATCCGCTACGACGAACTCGTGCGCGTGGGCGCGGTCAAGGACTACGCCGAGTTGGCGCGGTTGGGGGGCGTCACTCGGGCGAGGATCACGCAGATCATGGATCTGCTGAATCTGGCGCTGGACATCATCGAGGAGTTGCTGTGTCTCCCTCGTGCGACTGCGGGGCGAGATCGGATCACGGAGAGGCAGCTGCGAGGCATCGTTGGTGAACGGTAACCGTTCTGTCAGCCCCGTCCTGACTCCGCGGCGGTTGCTCCCTCCGTCCCCATGATCCGCGCGAGCACATCGTCCCGGCGCGCCTTGACCTCGGGCTGGAAGTGCAGCTTCCAGCCGTGCGGGGTCAACTTGGTGACGTCGCGTTCGGTCGAGATCCTGAGCAGGACGTCGCGGAAGTACTCGAGCGGATCTATCTTCGCCGCCTTCGCCGTCATGAGCAGGCTCATCAAGATCGACGCGGTCTTGCCGCCTCCCTCGCGCTGGAAGAAAAGCCAGTTCTTGCGCCCGACCGCGATTGGCCGCAGCGCACGCTCGGCCGCGTTGTTCGAGATCGCGAGCTGCCCGTCTTCGAGATAACGGGTGAGCGCGGCCCACTGATTCTGCGCGTAGCCGATCGCCTTGGCCAACGCACCCTTCGGCAACACGCTCGGCTCGACCGCTCGCATCCACTGCGCGAACGTATCGAGCAGCGGCTTGGCCTCCGCCTGGCGAAGAGCGCGGCGCTCGTCATCCGACAGCTCCGCCCCACGCTCCTCGATCTTGAAGAGCGCGCGGATCTGATCGATCGCTTGCTTGGCCAACTCGGGCTCGGTCGCCTCGGCTTCGATGAACTTCCGCCGGACATGCGCCATGCAGGCCACCTCGGTCGCGCCACCCGGGATGTACAACCCGTCGTAACCACCGTAAGCATCGGCGTGCATGAACCCGCGGAAGTCGGCCAGCACTCGCGCCGGCCCATCCCGCTTCCGACTCTCGGTGAACTCGTACCAGTGCAGGCCTTCGCGGTTGAGGTAGACCCAGATCCGGCCTTGGCGTGATCCGCCTTTGCGTGATTGCGCGATCGTGACCGGCGTGTCATCGGTGTGGATCGCAGCCGAAGCCAGCACTCCGCGCTTGAGCTCCTCCGCGATCGGCTCCAGCAGTTCCGCGCAGCGTGCGGTCGAGTTGCAGAGCACGGAGCGCGAGAGGTCGAGCCCCTCCGCGCGGTACTTGCTCTCCAGTCGGTAGTAGGGCAGATGGTGGGCGAAGCGCTCGGTGATGAGGTGAGCCAGGAAGCCTGGCCCCAAGAGGCCCTTCTCGATCACGCGGCCACGCCAGGGCGCGGTCACCACCCCTTCGTGGCAGCTCCCGCAGGCGTATTTCTTCCGCGCGATCTCGTGCACCACCGTGGTCTCGACCCGCTCCAGCTCGCGCGCTACTTCCTCGCCGAAGGCTTCGAGCGTGCCGCCGCAAGCGCAGCGGCGATCGGACTCGTTGAGCTCGCAGATCGTTCGCACCACCGGCAGGTGCTCGGGGAAGCTCGTGCGGCGCCCCTTCTTCTTCACCGTGCGGCTGTGGGCGGCGATCTCGATCGAGGCAGTGACTGAGAGCTCGCGCGAGAGGCGTGCCGCTTCCATCGCGATCTCCTGGGCGAAGAGGTGGCCCTGGAGCGAGGGATCGGGCGGCTCCGGCTTGCGCTTCTCGCTCGAAGGACCAAAGACCATCCGCGCGAGCAGGCGGTTACTCTCCGTTAAGTAGTCGACCTCACCCCGCAACTGTATAACCAGTTGCTTAAGCGCATCGAGGTCATCGGGCAGTGCGCTGGCGTGATCCATCGCGCTCTGTTATAGCAACCGCCTTGCGGAAGCGGGAAGTGCTTTTCGCGTTCCGCCACTCCATTCCTTCGAGCAACATCGAGAGCTGCGCGCGATCGATCTCGAAGCACGTTCCATCCGCGCTTCGGGCGAAGGGAAAGGTCCCCTCCTCCAGTCGCTTGTAGAGCAGCCAGAACCCGTTCCGATCCCAGAGCAGGAGCTTGATCCGATCCTTCGCCCCGTTCCAGAAGACGAAGAGATCACCCGCGAAGGGATCTTGTCCGAAGTGATCGCGGACCAGGGCGCAGAGCCCGTCGTGAGCTTTGCGGAAG
>CAZZAH010000460.1:0-3903 GCA_964652115.1 uncultured bacterium
GGAAGAGCTCGACCTCGCCCGCCACCCGGTTTTCGGGACGATACCAGATGCGGAAAGGGCGCACCTTATAGCGACCCGAAAGGTAGCCCGGGCTGCCGATGTGGTTCTGGTCGAGGATGTAGTCGACCCCTCGCTCCTCGAGGTACTCGCGCAGGTGTCCAGACCTGAGCATGTCGCGGTACCGGTAGTTGTTGATCAGCCCATCGAGGTTGATCGTGACCCGATCGCTCCAGTAGGCGAAGACGCCGGCGTCGGTCGTCCCCACCACCGCATCGGGCTCGAGGGACGTCCGCGCCTCGAGCGCGATCTCGCGCGTGGTCGCGAGCCAACGGCCCGAACGCAGCGCGACCGCGGTCGATTGCACCGCGAGCACGAGCCAGAGCCCCGCCGCGATCAGAAGCGCGCGCGAGCCGGCTGAAGGCAAGTATCTCCGCGCGAGCAGGTCGCCGGCCCACGGCAACGCGAGCAACGCGATCTGCGTGAGGAGCGCGAAGTGCCATCGATCGACCCCCCACACCATGAAGAGGATCGTGTAGGCGAGGTGCGCGAGCGAGGTCAGGCCATAGAGCCCGAGCAGTCGAAGGAGCGGCGGGCCGGGCCGGAGCAGCGAGAGCGCGAGCGCGCCCGACACCACGAAGAGGAGCGAAAACTCCGGGAAGTCCCACAGGTAGTTCCACGTCGGATGAAGGACCGGGAAGCTCGACTTCATCGCGCCCGAGATCGGAACGAGGTGCCCGAAGGTCGCGACGTTCCACACGAGGTACGGAAGAAGAAGCGCGGTCGTTGTCGCGAACATCACGACCAATCGGCGCAGCGCGGGCCCGCGACCTTCGAACGAGGGGCTCGCCTCCGGGCTCAGAAGATCCCGCCCACGCCACGCCTGGACCAGACCGAGCAGCCCGAGCAGCAGAAGCAAAAAGACGTTGTCGAGCCGCGCGAGGGCGATGAGGCCGAGCAAGGCACCGAGCCAGAGCGGTCGAAGCTTCGACCGCGGCGTGAGCATCAACCGCGCGAAGGCGAGATAGAGGAACAAGAGCAGCGACGACTCGAGCAGGTTCTGCGAGAGCCCGAAGAAGCGCGGCCAGCTCCAGAGCAGATACGCGACGCAGACCGCCCATCCGCTCGCGACCCGACGAAGGAGGCTCCGCAGCAGCAGGAGCGAGCCGAGCCCAAAGCCCGCCGCGACCAGCAGCGCGACCCTCACCGCGGCGTCCGGGTGCTTCCCCATCACCGCGTAGAGCGGCACCAGGCAGAGCATCCAGAGAGGGTGATAGCCGTTGGTCGGCTCCACTCCATCGAAGGTCGACCCTTGGCCGGCCGCGATGTGCTTCGCCACCTCGAGGTAGTAGAACGAATCGTCCAGGAGCCCATTGACGACCTTGCCCATCGGGAGACCGAAGGCGAGGTAGAGATAGTAGACGAGGTACCCGAGCCAGAGGGCCCAGGCCACGCGGCTCCATAGGCCTTCGAGTCTGGCGTCTTCGTTCCGCATCCGAAGCGCAGGGTAGCGGCTTGTCGCCCCGGAGGCCACTGCGACGCGCGAAGCGGTTCTTGCCCCAGCCACGGGCAAAAATCCGGCCGCGTGCCCGGCCCACCGCGCAAGATGCACGACTGGAGCCCGCGCGGCGGCACGCTGCTCGGAACTCAACGCGAACCATTCCCCTAGTGCCAGCGGCGTGAAGCGTCCCTCGGCCCGCGCGCGTCGACCTGCTGGCACTCCCCTTGCGATCCCTCGCGCATGCGAAGGTGGGGCGCGTTCATCGCGGGGCTAGTCGCGATGGGATTCTTGGCTGCGCCGCGCGCGGAGGCGACGCGGCGGGTCGAGAACTATCCCAAAGCGGCGGTCTACACCCTCGCGGTCGGCGCGATGTCGAACTCGCAGCGCGACACCCTCTCTTGGTACGACCTGGCCGTCTTCTCCGAAGGACCCGGCAACATCGCGAAGGTCCGCGCCACCAACCCTGACATCCAGCTCTTCTTCGAATGGATGCCGCAGAACATCGTGAGCTGGAGCGAGAACGCGACCACCTGGTATCCCGACACCACCTGGTCGCTCTATCGACTGAGCCAGCTCTACGCGATCAAGAACGACTGGTATCTCCGCGACATTCACGGCAACCGCATTCCCGAGTGGGGCGGATGGTCGGCCAACTGGACGAAGTACTGCCCCAAAGGGACGTACGGGACGTCGAAGGGCCTCACCTACGTCGAGTGGCTGGTGCAGGTCGCCATCCCGCAAATCACGAAGAACACCGTCGCCTGGCAGCCGTGGGGACGCGGCAGCACGAGCTACGACGGCGTGATGCTCGAGATGATGGTCGATTGCCTCGGCTCCTTCGGCTGGCAGACCTATCAATTCGCCGACCCCGATCGCGACGGCATCGCCGAAGGGGTCTACTCCACTTGCACGATGGGAGGCTCGTCCGACAGCCTCTCGATCCTCTATCGCGAGCAGAACGAGATCTTCCACGACGGGCTCTACCAGGCACTCCCGTCCAATTGCGCGGTGCTGATCAACGGGGCGAACAAGTACGTCAACCCCTCGTGGTGGACCGACGTCGCCGGCGTGAAGCTCGAGTCGTGGATGGAGTGGCCGCACCCGGTCTGGCAGGACTGGTGGGATTGGTTCTACGGCCTGCGCGATTACAACGGCCAGGAGCTCTGGGGCCCCGGCTATCGCTGGGCGGAGAACAACCTCCATCACAGCGGCAATTCCGATGAAGGTTGGGACCACACGCTGCTCCAGGTGCGCGAACGTCCCGAGTGGACCTTGGCCGAACGGCAGCGCATGAAGCGCTTCGGCCTCGGCACCTCGATGCTGGGCGAGGGCTACTTCATGTACACGCGCAACGAGTGGGGCCTGATGTGGCAGCCGGAGTACGAGTGGAACTTCGGTGAGTCGCTCGGGGCGTTCACCCGCGAGACCTACCCGCGCTTCGGCGGCGTCGACACGCTCTATGTGCGGAAGTTCGGCAAGGGCTTCGTCGAGGTGAACCCGAACGTGCGGGTCACCAACGGCGTCCCGACGCAGGACTCACGCTTCGGCATGTGGGGCACGGTGAGCACGCTCGACGCGGTCACGCAGGGAGAGACGAGCATCCAGGCGACCTTCCCCATGCCGGGGAGCGCTTCGTGGCCGGTGGAAAGCGTCGATCTCCGCTACTCGACGAGTCCGATCAACGCCGCCAACTGGGGCTCGGCCACCGCGTACTCCGGGAACCCGATCACGGCGCCCGCTTCGAGCACGGTGGCGATCGACCTCAGCGGCTTGAGCAGCGGGACGCGCTACTACGTCGCGCTCAAGAATCGAGTGCACGCGCGGCTCGAGCCCGGGATCTCCAATCTGGCCGACGCGCTGACGGACGGCGCCTCCGGCGGAGGAGGTGGCGGTGGCGGTGGCGAGACCGATACGACCGCGCCGTCCGCGATCGCGAACGTGGGCTCGGTCGACACACAGTCCAACCGCGTGCGCCTCTCCTGGACCGCGCCGGGCGACGACGGCACGAGCGGACGAGCGACGCAGTACCTGATTCGCCGCCGCATCGGCGCCGCGATCTCGAACGAGTCCGAATGGTCGGCCGCGTCGCCGATCACCAACCCGCCGACGCCGCAGAACGCCGGCCTGACCGAGCTCTTCTGGGTCACCGGGCTGAGCCCGAGCACGACCTACGGCTTCGCGGTGCGCGCGGTCGATGAGGCCGGCAACATGGCGCCGCTCTCGAACGTGATGACGGTCACGACGCGAGCGAGCGATCCTCCCCCGCCTCCCGAGGACACGACGCCGCCGGCTCCTCTGGCCGATCTCGAGGTCACCGCGGTCGGCACCGACTGGGTCGATCTTCGTTGGACCGCGACGGGAGATGACGGCACGACCGGTCGCGCGAGCAGCACCCGCGTCCGCGC
>CAZZAH010000461.1:0-3884 GCA_964652115.1 uncultured bacterium
GAACCCCGTGCCGGAGCCTCTGGCCGGATAGACGCCGCCCGTCTTCCCCAACTCCGCATTGACCCCACACCGCCGCGCTCCCACAATCCCCGCCCAGTGGCCAACCGCCTCACTCGTTCACCAACCCCGGGGGGACGAATGGTCTACCGCACGCGTCCAGCGCGAACGTGAGCTTCGTGCCGATTTCGAAAGCCTGGCCCGCCGATCGCGCGCTGATCTTGGTGCACGGCATCGGCGACGCCGGCGAGGCTAGCTACGAACGCCTGCTCGCCGCGCTCGAGACCGCGCTCGGCGCCGACTGGCCTTCCTTCGCGGTCTATCCTCTTCTCTACGACCTGTTCAACGATTGGACTGCGGCGAAGCTCAACGCCGCGGCGCGCCTGACCGACCTAGTCACGCAGCTCGCGCCTCGGTTCGACGGCGGAGACATCGGCACGATCGCCGCGGAGTACGCGGGCGACGTGATCTGGCCGGTCCTCGCGATCGACGCGCGGCAAGCGCTCCGCGACGCGATCCTGGCGCAGCTCGCGCGCACGTTCCTCGACGGCAACGCTGCCGGACTGAGTCGTCGCGAGCGGCGCGTTTCCGTCGTCGCGCACAGCCTCGGCTGCTTTCACGTCTACGAAGCGCTCTCCGCCGCAGCGCTCGAGCCGAACCATCGCCTCACACCGGGCACCGACGCAGCACAACTCGAGAGCGTGGTGATGATGGCGTCGCCGGTCGAGCTCATCCGCACGGTGGCGAAGCGGCTCGGCGGGACGGTGCCGGACAGGCGCAGCCTCTTCTGCACGCGAGGCGACGCGCTCGAGCTTCCGGGCGAGGTGAACATGGCCGATCAGTTCATTCCATCGACGCGCAAACTCGTTTCGCTGACCGGGACGCTCGATCCGGTCGGCGGGCACCTCTTCCGCGAGAAGCTCGATTGGGCGTACATGGATCTGCCGGGGCAGCTCTCGGTCATCGATCCGCAGTCGCTCTTTAACATCAACACGCTCGACGAGCTGCGCGCCGCGCTCAAGGCGGCGATAGAGAACGCGGAGGGTCCGGCGCTCGCGGTGAACAACCCGCACGATTGGGTCGGCTACGTCGAGCGAAACGAAACGAGCGTGCGCGAGTGGCTCCTCGGATGACCGTGCCGCGCGTCCGGGCGCTGTGGTTCGTCCTCGCGTTCTGCTTCGCGTCGAGCGCGCATGCGATCGAAGCGGCCGACTCGGTCGTTGCCGCGATCAAGGGCGTGGTGTGGGTGTACGACCGCTCCTCCGCGCGAGCCGAGCCGCTTTTGCAGTCGAGCACGTTCGCCGCGGCGTACGAGAGGCAGTCCGCCGAGATCCATCAACGCCGCGACGAGGTCGAGACCTTCGCGCACTCGCTCGAGTCATCGCTCAGCGGCAGCGGCAATCTTCGGCAGATCGCTCGCGTGCGCAATCAGGCGATCGCGATCCTGGGCGCCGACCTCGCCGATCCCGAAACGCCGCAGGCCGCGGTGCGGACGCTGATCGGCTGCTACGAGGCCTTCTTTCGCCCCGTGCTCGAGGACGCGATGCCGGCGGATAGTCTTCGGCTCTTCGACACCACGCTCGACGCGTTCCGAGACCTCGACCTCGCTGCGGCGCTGAAGCAGAACCTCGCGCGCCTTCGCCGCTTCGAGATCAAGTACGGCCCCGGCTCGCCGACGCTCAATCCGCTGGAGACCGTGCTCAACTTCGGCGCGCAGCATGTGCCGCCGTTTCTGCCCGGCAAGAACGGCATCAGCCCCTTCGAGCTCGTCGCGGCGTACACGAGCTCCTACGCGACGGTGGTCGATGGCGAGGCGACGGCGATCTCCGCGGCCGAGGTGGGGCTCCGCATCTACAACTGGCGCTACCGCGATACGCCTTCGTCGCTCGGGCAGGCGCTCGTGCCGCGGTACTGGAGCGTGATCTTCGTGATGGGCGCGCGCGAGGACGGTGCGCTCGAGTGGCCGTGGAGTCGGCGGCCGCGGCTTGGTCCCGGCGTCTCGTGGGGCGACTTCAAGGTCGCGTACCTGCACGGCGAGGGCGACGAGTGGCGCGTCGTGGCGAGCCGGCAGTTTCAGTTTCTGCCGCACGTGTTCTGAACTGGCAACAGCTGTTGCAGAACTGCGCGGAATAACAAGGAAAGCCAATGCCCGACCGTCCCGACTACGGCCTCGACGCCCCGGGCGTCGTCCGCAATCTCCTCCTTGCGGGTGGCCTCTGCCTCGCACTCTGGGCGACGGCCGCCGCGCGTCTCTGGCCCGGGAAGCTCACGCTCCACCTCGGCGGCGGCGAGATCGTCTTCGTGCTCGCGCCGATGGGGCTGACCGCGGGGCTCGCGCTAACCGCGGTCGGGTTCTGGATGCTCTGGTCGAGCAAGGTGGGGAAACTGCGCGACCGCGACGCGCTTCTGGCACACGCGACCTGGCGCGGAGATGAAGAGGTACTCGACGTCGGCTGTGGGCGCGGGCTTCTCCTGATCGGCGCGGCGAAGCGGCTGACGAGCGGGCACGCGACGGGCATCGACCTCTGGCGCGCGGAGGATCTCGCGGGCAATCGGCCGGAGGCGACGCTCGAGA
The DNA here is from genome assembly GCA_964652115.1 of uncultured bacterium. Taxonomy (GTDB): domain Bacteria; phylum Eisenbacteria; class RBG-16-71-46; order CAIMUX01; family CAIMUX01; genus JADJQY01. The sequence continues at coordinate 2,573 of CAZZAH010000461.1, forward strand.
ACGCACGGCGTGAAGGCGTGGCGGAGCGCGTCGCGGTCAAGACGGACGACATGCGCGAGCTGCCGTTCGACGATGGCGCGTTCGATGTCGTGGTCTCGCGCGCCGCGATTCACAACCTGTCGAGCGCCGCCGAGCGCGCGAAGGCGATCGCCGAGGTCGCGCGTGTAATGAAGCCGGGCGGCGTCGCGTTGATCGACGACGTGCGACACCCGGAGGAGTACGCGGCGGCCTTCACGCGCGCGGGCTGTCGCGCGGTCGAGCGGCTGGACTCGCGCATCGGCTCGGCCTTCACCACGATCGTCACGATGGGTTCGCTGAAGCCGGGCGTGGTGCGGGCGGTGAAGCCGCGGTAGCCACGCAATTGTTTGTAGGCTGCTGACCGCCACCGCCCCCCCGCGCTATGCTCTCCGGTCGCGTTCGCCCCACGAAGCCGAGAGGAGCCCAAGCATGAATCGCGTCCTTCTATCCGCCACATTCGCACTCGCGCTCTTCGCCTGCGGAGGCGGGGACGACACTGACAAGCCCCCGACCACTCCCGGCGGCTCGACCGGCAGCCAGATGACCGCGAAGCTCGACGGGCAAGCGTGGACCGGCAGCGCGCAGGTGCAGGGCGGGCTGGCGGGCGCGCGCATGGGGAACATCAACATCATCGGGACCAAGCTCTCGCCGCAGGTCATCGTCACGCTCTCGCTCTCGTACATCGACGGGCCGGGCACCTATCCGCTCGGCGTCAACTTCCTCACGAACGCGGGAGGCACTGCCATCGTGTCCAAGGCGTCGGAGTTCTGGTCGACCCCGTACACCGGCGCCGCGGGCTCGGTCACGATCACCATGCGCACGGCGACGCGCATCGCGGGCACCTTCGCCTTCACCGCCGAGAAAACAATCGGCGAAGGCGCCCCGATCGTCGTGACCGACGGCGAGTTCGACATCACGAAGGCGGCGGGTCTGCCCGCGCTGCCGACCGGCAAGGGGAGCACGCTCTCCGCCGATCTCGGCGACGCGCACTGGAACGCCGCGTCGATCAGCGTCGAGGCGGCCGGAGAGCACATCGGCGGCTCGAGCACCGACTACGTGATGGGCTTGAGCGTGAATGAAACTCCGGTGGCCGGCCGGAGCTACGCGATCGGGCGCGACGCCACCGTCTCGTCGGAGCGCGCCGACAATAACGACTCGTGGCTTTCGGCAACGCAGGACTCGGTTGGGTACATCTCGATCTCGCGCGTGACGAGCGAGCGGCTCGAAGGAACCTTCGCGGGACACCTCGATCCTCACGGCACCGCGAGCTCGCCGCTCGTGATCACGAACGGGA
>CAZZAH010000462.1:0-2521 GCA_964652115.1 uncultured bacterium
GCCAGCCCCACCGCGCGTCGCGGCCGTGGCGCACGCAATACTCGCGCGCGGCGTCTTCGGTCTCGAGCGGCTCCAACCCCAAGGCGCGGGCGTGCGCCGGGTCGAGCTCCGACCAGAGGGCGACCTCGCGAATGCGCGTCACCTCGCGCAGCGCCGTGATGGTCTGGACGTGGAGTCCGTCGGGGCGATCGAGGTCGAAGCGATCGAGCGCGAGGGGGTCGGCCTCGGCCATCGCGCGAAGGGCGGAGCAGCCGGGGCCCCCGTCGAGTGCTGCGACAAGGAGGATGCGTGTGTCGGCATCGGCGAAGCGCGCCGCATGCTGCAGCGACTTCTGCGCTTGAAGGAGCGTGTGATCGCGCGGCGTGCCGCCCGCATCGACGATCAAGAGCTTTGGCCGCACGGTTTGCGGCACGCGATGGACCACATCGTGGCGTTCGGTCGCGCGCCGCCACGCATCGAAGCCCGGACCTTGCTCGACCGCGATTGGGAAGGCGGAGGGTCGCGCGGGATCGATCTCGGGCGGCGGAACCTCGAAGACGGAGAGGCTCCAATGCGGAGCCGCGAGCTCGGCCGCCTCGAGCAGATCGGCGTGGACTGGATTGCTGCTCAGCTCTCCCGAGCGCGCGTGCGGAGAGATCCGCCAGGGCCACTCCGATTCGATCTGCTCGACCGCGCGACGATGATTGCGCGCGGCGCCGCCCGGATCGGCCAGGCCGGGAAAGGAAAGCTTCGGCCCGCCGCCGAACCCCGCGAAGTAGTGGTACGACACATCGCCGAGGGTCAGGCGAAACTCCGCGTCGAGGTAGAGCGGATGGAGCCGCACGGGCGTTCCCCGCGAGGTCTCGCCCACCGACCGATGCGTGGTGAAGTCCTGCTCGCTGTTCTGCGTCGGGGCCCAGCGGGCCGCGAGCTCAGCATCGAGGCCGAGATGCGCGAGGAGGGCCGCACCTTCGGCCGGCGCGTGCGTGCCGGTCGCGATCAGGATGTGGCGCGAGGTGCCGGCTTCGATATGTTGGTCGAGCGCGCGAAGGAGATCGGGCAAGAGGCGCTGCCAGGCGCCGACGCGCGTGGCATCCGGGACGACGACCACCAGCGAGGACGCACGCCGCGGCACGGCCTCGAGCAACCGATCGAGCCAGCCTTCGGGATTCACCGTCATCGCACGCGCGATCGGCACGTCGAGCGATTGCCACATACGCGTCGCGAGCGCCCAGGGCGGCGGCGCGAGCACCGGAGGGCGACCGAGGAGCCGATGGCCATCCCATCGCGGAGCGTTCTCGCCGCGACGCAACCAGATCATCGCTTAGGCACCAGGCTCGCCGAGCTCAGCGCGCAGAAGCTCCTCGGTTTTCCGCGGCTCGGCCTGGCCCTTCGAGAGCTTCATCACCTGGCCGACGAACCAGCGGAACATCTGCTCCTTGCCGCCTCGATACTCGGCCACCTTCTCCGCGTTGGCGGCGAGCACCTGCTCGACCAGGCCGCGAAGCGCGCCGTCATCGGCCACCACTTCCCAGCCGTGACGCGTAACGATCGCCTCGAGCGGTTCGCCCGTTTCGAGCCTCTCCTCGAGCGCCATCTTGCCCAGCTTGCCGCTCAATCGTCCTTCGGACACGCGACGCACCAACGCGATCATTTCGGTCGGCGAGACCGGAGACGCATCGATCGCAAGCCCGCGTTTGTTGAGCTGGCCGAGGAGCTCCATGATCACCCAGTTGGCGGTCGCCTTCGGATCACAGCCCGCCGCCACCACCTCCTCGAAGTAGCTCGCCGTCGCGGGGAAATTGACCAGCACGTCGAGGTCGCCCTCGGGCAGGCCGTAGCTCTTCGCGAGTCGCGCGCGCTTCGCATCCGGCAGCTCGGGCAGCGATGAGCGCACTTCGTCGATCCACTGCGCCGACACCACGAGCGGCGGAAGATCGGGATCAGGAAAGTAGCGGTAGTCGTGCGCGTCTTCTTTGCCGCGCATCGTGCGCGTCTTGCCGAGGCTCGGCTCCCAAAGCAGCGTCTCCTGCACGATCGCGCCGCCCGCTTCGAGCACGCCGATCTGCCGCAGAATCTCGTAGGTGATCGCCTTCTCGACGAAGCGGAAGGAGTTCAAGTTCTTGAGCTCGGTCCGCGTGCCGAGCTTCGCTTGTCCGCGCGGGCGAACCGAGACGTTGGCATCGCAACGCAGCGAGCCTTCCTCCATGTTGCCGTCGCAGACGCCGGTGTACTCGAGGATCTGCTTCAACGCCGAGAGATAGGCGTAGGCCTCGCCCGGCGAGCGCAGGTCGGGCTCGCTCACGATCTCGATCAAGGGCGTGCCGCAACGATTGAGGTCGATCCGGCTCTCGCGCTCGCCCGCGCGCTCGGGGTGCTTCGATTTGCCGGCGTCCTCTTCGAGGTGAATGCGAAGGATGCGGATCGTCTTCGCTTCGCCTTCGGCCTCGATGCGCACCGAGCCATGCTCGCAGAGCGGCTGGTCGTACTGGCTGATCTGGTAGTTCTTCGGCAGGTCGGGATAGAAGTAGTTCTTCCGCGC
>CAZZAH010000462.1:2621-3857 GCA_964652115.1 uncultured bacterium
GGCGCCTCGCGCCGGCTACGCCTTCCGCGTCAAAGGACCGGTCACAGGCGACCTGGACGAGAGCGCGGATCCTTCGCCGTCGTAGACCGACTCATGCGCGCGCACGAGCCGAAGCAGGGTCTCCTCGTCACGTGCGCGTCCGTAGAGCTGCATTCCGATCGGCAATCCCTCGGCGCTTGCGCCCGCCGGAAAGGCGACCGCCGGATTCCGCACCAGATTCGCGGTGATGGTGAAGATGTCGGAGAGGTACATCGCGAGCGGATCGTCCACCTTCTCGCCTAGCTTGAACGCGGGCGTCGGCGCGGTCGGCAGGAGAATCGCGTCGACCCCTTCGAGCACGCGGTTGATCTCGCGCGTGAGGAGCGCCCGCACCGCCTGGGCCTTCGCGTAGTAGGCGTCGTAGTAGCCGCTCGAGAGGACGAACGTCCCCATCAGAATGCGCCGCTTGACCTCGAGGCCGAAGCCTTCGCCGCGGCTCTTCTCGTAGACCGCGTAGAGATCCGCCGCCTCCTTCGAGCGATGGCCGTAGCGCACACCGTCGAAGCGCGCGAGGTTGGACGACGCTTCGGCATTGGCGAGGATGTAGTAGGTCGAGATCGCGTGCGAGGGCGAGGGGAGCTCGACATCGATCAGCTCCGCACCCAGCCCGACGAAGCGCGCCGCGGTCTCCTCGTAGATTCGAAGCACATCCGCTTCGAGTCCCTCGCGCAGCCACGCGCGCGGAACGCCGAGCCGAAGCGGCGAAGGGCATCGTTCGAGCGCGTCGAGGTCGATCGTCAGCTCATTCGTCAAGCTGGTCGAGTCGAGCGGGTCGTGGCCCGCGATCGCGTTCATCACCAGCGCGCAGTCGCGTGCGTTCCGCGCGAAGGGCCCGATCTGATCGAGGCTCGAGGCGAAGGCGACCAACCCATAGCGCGACACATGGCCGTAGTGCGGCTTGAGCGCGACCAGGCCGCAGAAGGAGCCGGGCTGCCGCACCGAGCCGCCGGTGTCTGAGCCGAGCGCGATCGGCGCCTCCCCCACCGCCACCGCGACCGCGCTCCCGCCGCTTGATCCGCCCGGCACGCGATCGAGATCCCACGGGTTGCGCGTCGGTCCGAAGGCGGAGTTCTCGGTCGAGGAGCCCATCGCGAATTCATCGAGGTTCGCCTTCCCGATCACGATCGCACCCGCCGCTTCGAGCTTTCGAAGCACGGTCGCGTCGTAGGTCGGAACGAAGCCTTCCAGGATGCGGCT
>CAZZAH010000463.1:0-1730 GCA_964652115.1 uncultured bacterium
GTATGCATTGCAGGTTGAATTGATGTTGACGTCGATCGGCATCTCGTAGTCCAGACCTACGAACGCTGGGTCCACTTGCTTCACCCAGGCATGGACAATATTGGTGTGGTAAAACACGTCGCGTTCGGAGGCGTCGCTGTTTGCGGCATTCCAGTGAACAGCTGCCGGCACACCTGGAAGCGCGGTGATGGAAATGCGAGGTTGTGGGCCGGTTGCGTCGTAGATGTTCGCGAAGCGACCGCTCATCGCGGCATCCATCGTTCGAGGACCGCCAACCGGCGCTGAGAGCGCGAAATTGCCTGCCGCATCCGTGAACGTCTCGCCCACCCCCGCCACCGTGATCCGCAGGTCGGGCAGGCTGCGCTCCACGAACGGATCCAGGGGCGATGCCAGCTGCACATCGGTGTCGGCGTGACCGGAATAGGTGAAGTAGAAGAACTCGTTCTCCCGGGCGAGCACCTCACCGGATATGGCGTCGACCGTGGTGACGAATCGCGCCGGCGGATCGGTCACCTCCGTGCGGACGATGTACGCCAGACGCGCCTCGGCGGTACGGCCATCGCGGGCGTAGAGCGGGATCCAGGCGAGGTGACTCGAGCGGTCTGGGCCCGATGCCACCAGGGACTCAGAGGAGCTTCGCCCTGGTTGGAGCATGCCTAGCTCCGCTGCGGGAAACAGCGCACCGGCTTCGAGGCCTTCCGCCGTGAGAGCCTCGATCGCCATCTGCTGAGCATCGGGAATGGCGAGAGCCGGATTCGCGCGCGGGAGTTCGCCCGGTAGCAGGCTCAAGCCAAACTTCAAGAGCTGGCCGTCGAGCGAGTAGCGGAGGTCGAAGCGCGCCCCCTCGATCGGGAGACCGTCATGCGTTTGCTGATAGATCGCGAACCACAGAGCGCCCTTCCGTTCGATGGCGAAGGCCGACAAGGCGCTGCCCTCCGGTAGGCCGCCATATGCTCCACGCAGCGTGTCGTAAAAGGCGCGGCTCATCCGATCAATGGTGTGCGCGTCTAGCCCCGAGCCCGGGAGGATGCCGGCCGCGGCGGCTGCATCGTATCGCGCGGGGATTGCGCATTCCGGGAGTCGAGTCGCCTCATTCACGCTCACGGTCCAGCTGGTGCCCGTCGCGGCCGCGAGCGGAAGTGACACCTCGGACGGCTCGATGGCCTTTACGGTCATGGCGGAAGGTACGATTCGCAGGGCTTCGAGCCGCTCCCCAGGGGCGACTGCGAGGGCGCGGCCGGCGAACAGGGCTGCTAACGCGGCGGCGACGAGCCGATGGATGGGGCAGCGGAGCATGGGCATGACTTCTCCTAGACGAAGGCTCATACGCGGATGTACGGGTCGTTTCGAGGCCGTGCCGAGCGCGGACCCGGCGAACAGCCATCTAGATACGGGCCACAGGCCGGATTCTTACAGTCTCACGCGCTCGGCCTGCCGATGGTAAGCGCCTTGAAGCCGAGGGCCACCCCCCACTCATAGCGAAGGGTGGCCCTCGAGGCTACTGACAGGATCTTTCTGCGTTACTTCATCAACATGATCCGGTGGTTGTACACCTTGCTTTCGGTCGAGAGCCGGACGAAGTAGATCCCCATGCCCACGCTCTTCCCGTTCGCGTCGGTGCCGTCCCACTTCACATCCGCCACCCCACCGACGAACGAGCCGGTGGAAAGCTCACGGACCAGGCGGCCCGAGAGATCGTAGATCCCCAGCGACACGTTGCCCGCGGGGAG
>CAZZAH010000463.1:1830-3856 GCA_964652115.1 uncultured bacterium
CGAGTACGCGAGGTCGACCGACGAGATGCCGGCGTCACCGGACGCGGTCCAGGTGATGTCGTGGCTGTCACCCGTATTCCACACCTCGCCACCGTTCGGGCTCGTCACCGCGGCATTCGGCGCCGGGATATGGATGAAGGTGGCCGTGACCGACTTGTTGGAGTTCATCACGATGACGATCGGGTTGGCGTTACCGCTCGCGTCGCCTGACCAGGCCGACAACTTCTGGCAGGGGTCGTTCGGGACCGCGGTCAAGGTGACCGACGTCCCACCGTTGTACGACACCTGGACCGGCGAGACCTGGATGCTGCCCGGTCCGAAGACCGAGGTGGTCAGCGAGTAGATCTCGTCCGCGCCGATGTCCGGCGTAGCCGTGCGCGTGTTGCCGTCGAAGTCGGTCGTGAGCGAGTGGATTACCGCACCCACGTTGCTCGCCGGCGAGACGACGTCGACGCGCAGGTGAAGGTCGGAAAGGCTGGTGAAGAGCGGATCGGCCGAGATGCTGGCCGCGTCCCGTCCGGATGCCGCCTGCCACGCGGCCAAGGTGATGTAGTCCGTCGCCGCGATCTTGCCGACGAGGTTCGTACCGCCGCCGGTCGCGTTGCAGTAGAGGTCGTTGCTGTCGCCCGCGGTCAACTGCGTCGAAGCGGTCTCGAGCGCGATCGCCACCGAGCCGGCGCCGATCGTCGAGAGACGACCGAGATTGTTGAGCACGATGTTGCCGGTGACGTCAGCAGCGGTGGTTTCGTCAAGACCGATGCCGATCGAGTACGCACCTGCCGCGAAGTTGATCGTGTTACCGGAGAGATAGACCGAGTTGTCCCAGATGTTGACCCCACCCTGTCCCGCGCCGAACGCGTGGATCCCGGTGGGGCTGAAGGTGCAGCCGTAGTCCGTGTAGCTGTCGCCGTCGCCGGTCAGGTTGGAGATCATGTTGTTGGAGACGGTGACGTTCGCCGATGCCAGGCCGGTCGACACCTTGACGCCCTTGGGACCGTAGCCGGACGTGCCGCTGTAGACGAGGTCGTGAACGCGGTTGGCGTTCACGGTCACGCCGCTCGTTCCGGTGGCCAGCCAGACTCCGAAGTCGCTCTCCGCGGAGGTCGTCTCGAAGCCGCCGATGTCATTGCTCGCGACCGTCCCGCCGGTGACTCCTTGCATATAGAGCCCACCGTAGCGGATCCCGTTCGCACCGGTAGTGTTGAGCTCGTTCCCGACGTAGGTCAGACCCGCGCCGTTCGCCGGGGTCGTCCCGCCGTTGGCGTAGACGCCCATGTATGCCTTCTCGATCTTGCAGTTGCGGACTTCCATGGTCGAGAAGTACCCGGCGTTGCCGGACGTCGTCCCGTCCGAGATCACCACCGCCGAGCTCGTGCTCACGCCGTTCCGAACGATGCAGTTCTTGATCGAACCGTTCGTGATCGGGGTCGTGCCGCTCGAGCCGAACCACACCACGATCGGGCTGGTGGTGCTGGTGTTCTCCAGCGTCAGGTCCCGCGTCGTGCCGCCGATCGTGTTCGAGCCGTCGATCGAAATGTAGTTCGTGTTGAAGACCTTGAGCAGCGTCGTGCTCGCACCCGCACCCGCGATGGACGCGACCACGCCGGTGCTCGGCTTGATCGTGACCGTGTTGGTCGAGTTCGGAGTGAAGGCGCTGGTGACGTTGACCGTGATCGGCAAGGTCTCCGAAGGATACGTCGCGTCGGTCAGGAGGAACCGGACCGGAGCGTTCAGCCCACGCGCGTTCAGGTCGGCCACGGCCGCCGTCAACGTCGCGTAGACGCCGCTGTTCGGCTCGCTCGGATCGTTCTGGTGCATGATGCGGAGCGATCCCGAATAGACCTCACCGTGCGACATCGGCACCCAGCTGATCTCCTCCACCTCACGAACGACCGTCTTCCACTGAACCTGCTCGGTCTGCGCGTTGAGCTTGTCGAGCCGCGACGCGGGCGCGTTGACGGGCTCGAGGCACTCACGCATGACCTTGGTGACCTGACGCTCGAAGGTCAGATCCAAACCGCTCGCC
>CAZZAH010000464.1:0-2543 GCA_964652115.1 uncultured bacterium
TGTCCGCCCTGGATCGGATACTCGACGCCCTCATGACAGAGCGAGCCGACCGGCGTGATCACCGCCGCGGTGCCGATGCCGAAGGCCTCGGTCACGCGCCCGTTCTTGAGCCCATCCAGGATCTCGTCGATGCCGATGCGGCGCTCGATGCCGCCATCGCCGCGCTCGCGAGCCAAGGTCAAGACCGCGTCGCGCGTGATGCCCGGCAGGATCGAGCCGAGCAGCGGCGAGGTGACGATCTTGCCGTCGACCACGAAGGCGATGTTCATCGCGCCGATCTCTTCGATGAAGCGATGCTCGTGCGCGTCGAGCCAGAGCACCTGCTCGTAGCCCTTCTCCTTCGCCACCGATTGCGCGAAGAGGGAGCCGGCGTAGTTGCCGCCGGTCTTGGCCGCGCCGGTGCCGCCGTCGGCAGCGCGGACGTACTTGCTCTCCACCCAGACGCGGATCGGCGCGAAGCCGTTCGGGAAGTAAGGCCCGACCGGCGACACGATCACGTAGTACAAGTATTCATTCGCGGGGCGCACGCCGAGCGTCGGCTCGATGCCGATCAACGTTGGGCGAATGTATAAGGTCGATGGATCCTCGGGCACCCAGTCGGAGCACTGGCGAACGAGGGTGGTCACCGCCTCGATCTGCACATCGGTCGGAACCTCCGGCATGCACATGCGGAGCGCGGAGCGATTGAGGCGCGCGGCGTTCTGATCGATGCGGAAGAGCGCGATGCGTCCGTCAGCCCAGCGATATGCCTTGTGTCCCTCAAAGATCTCCTGGCCGTAGTGCAGGACCTTCGCCGCGGGATCGAGCTGGAGCGGGCCGTACGGAACGATCTCCGCGTCTTGCCAACCCTTCTCCTCCGTCCATCGCATTTTGAACATCTTGTCGGCGAAGTACTTGCCGAAGCCGAGCGGGTTGGGAAACTTGCGAGGTTGAGCGGTGGCGGTTTTCTCTGGAGCGGTCCGAACGCCGATTTCCATGGGCGAACCCTTTCTCTGGTTCCGTGGCCAAGGCCGGCAGGTCCGTCCGTGGCTTAGGACGGCCGCGCGCCGCGCGCCGCGAAGGCCTATGTTGGCCCCGAATCATCATGACCTGGAGGCCCGGAGAACTCAAGGTTTGCGTGGCCCAGAGCTTGGGGTTGAGCCCGGCGGGGATGGCCCAATTGGGCCACGATCGGGCAGCGAGCGGGCAGCGAGCGGTCGAGCTTGCGGGCTGAGAGCTAGGCGACGCTTCGACGCCCGGGGATCGGACCTTCCGTCGCCGCCTCGAAGCCGGGCACGAAGGCGGGATCGCCTAAGTAGAGCAGCGCGTCGTTTTGATCAAACTCCGAGAAGAGCTCGCCACTCTCGTTGAGCGAGATGATCGCCTCCACCACCTCCGGGTCGAAGCGTGTCCCTGCCTCGCGGCGGAGCTCGGCGTAGACCTCGGGCGGCGTGAGCCCACGCCGATAGGGTCGATCCGAGGTCATTGCGTCGAAGGCCGAGGTGACAGCGAGGATCCTGCTCCCCAACGGGACGTCCGCCCCCTTCAATCCCTCGGGGACTCCAGCCCCGTCGAAGCGTTCGTTGAGCGCGCCGATCAGGGCCGCGGCCGGGCGGAGCAGGGGGATCTCGCGCAAGAGCTGCGCCGCGATGCTCGCGTGACTGGCCATGCGCGCGCGCTCGTGAGAGCTGAGCGGCCCGGCCTTCCGCGAAGTCTCGAACATGACGAGCTTCTTTCCCAGGTCCTGAAGCAGCGCCGCGAATTCGAGGTCTAAGAGCGCGTCCTCGCGCATGGCGTAGCGCAGGCCCATCGCGCGCGAGTACTTCGAACAGTGGTACGCCCGTCCATGAGTGAATGGATCGCCGGCATCCATGGCCGAGGCCATGAGGCGGGTGAAGCGGAGCATCGCCTGAACGTCGAACTCTGGCACGGCAAGGTCCTCCCGGCTGTATTCTTCGGCCGCTGCCGGCGCTTCGTTCAGACATTCCGACTTCAAGATGGGATTCATTCCCGCCGACCTTATTGGGGACCGTCCCCCCGGCCGAAAGCACCAACCCACGCACCCTTGGAGAGCGAATGCTCCAACTGACTGTGATCCATTCGGAGCGTCCGGCAGCCCAGGCGACCTACTTCGGTGACGCGGTGACCATCGGTCGCGCTCCCGATAACCAACTTCACCTCGACGACGAGGCGGTGTCGGGCCATCACGGCCGCATCGAGCGGCGTGGCCGTCACCTCGTCTATACCGATGTCGGGAGCACCAACGGCAGCATCGTCTATCGCGACGGCAAGGCCCTCGCGATCACCGGCCGCCAGGTGCGCGGTCAGGTGATGTCGGACGGCGACCGCTTGAAGATCGGTCCCTACACCATCACGGTCGAGGCGAACGATCCGCTGCTGAGCTCGCACAGCCCGCAGATCCTGGAGACCCAGGCGCTGGCCTCGAGCGTGGCGGACGAGTCGGCGACGCTGCGTGGGATCGACATTCGCCAAGCGGAGCGCATCCTCGCGATGCTGCTCGACGCGCAGGCCACGCTCGGCTCGCTCGATCGGCTTTGCCAGTG
>CAZZAH010000464.1:2643-3855 GCA_964652115.1 uncultured bacterium
CTCGACGTGCGCGATCGGCGGGATGCCACGTTCAGCAGCGTCGATCTGCGCGTGCTCGTGACCCTGGCCGACTTCGTTTCGCTTCTGCTCGACAACCACCGGCATCACGAGAGCTCGCGGCGTGGGCTGCTCGTTTCGCTCGAGCAGCTGCTGTCTGAGCGCATGGCCGCGCAGCCGGAAGAGGTGTCACGTGCGCGGCGTGTCGGCAGCTTGGCGGTGGCGCTCGGGCGTTCGCTTCGCCTTTCGGTTGCGGAGCAGGAGCTCCTGCTCGCCGCGTGCTACATGACAGCCTGGCCGTCGAACGAACGTCCCGCGCTCATTCTGCCGGATGCCTTCATCGAAGCTCCCTTCATCGCCGGATGCCGCGATGAGCGGATGGACGGAAGCGGACCGCTGGGGTTGACCGGCGACCTTCTGAGCCCGGCCGCGCGCGTCATCGCCTTGGCCAGCGAGGTGGCCTGCGTTTCCGATCGACCGAACGCGCCCCCGTCGGAGTCGATCGTCGCCCGCTTGCGCGAGGGGAAGGGAACGCTCTGGGATCCGGCCTGCCTCGATGCCTTGACCGCGCTGGTCGGCGAGATCGATCAGCTGCTCGAGTGGTCCGGGCACGACATGGTGGCGTAGCGCGCCGGCACGCCCAGCGCGGTATAGTCATGCGCGTCCTTCTGGGAGGCGCCATGATTTCAAAAACTACGTGTCGGCTGTCCGCGGCGTTCGTGTCCGTGCTGGTCATCAGTACCGCAGCCCACGCCTCCACGCTCGATGTGCCCTCACTTGAATTTCCGACGATCGCGGCCGCGATCGACTCTGCGCGAAGCGGCGATGCGGTACGCCTGGCACCCGGCACCTACAGCGGTCCGGGGAATCAGGACCTCGACTACCAAGGCAAGGCGATCACGATCGAGTCTTCCTCGGGACCGGAAGAGACGACGATCGACTGCAGTGGCGCCGGGCGCGCCTTCATCTTCCATCACGGCGAAGGCACAGGCTCAGTGTTGCGCGGTGTGACCATTCGCAACGGCAACGCCGTTGGCAACGGCGGCGGGATCCTCTGCATCAGCGCGTCGCCGACCCTGGATCGCGTCGCCATTCTCGGCTGCGTCGCTACGACGGGCGGGGGACTCGCTTGCTTCGCCGGCAACCCGGAGCTGAGGGCTTGCACCATCGCGGGCAATCGCGCGTTCTCCGCGGGCGGCGGGATCGAGGTCTTCG
>CAZZAH010000465.1:0-1441 GCA_964652115.1 uncultured bacterium
AGCGCTACAGCGATTCCGGCCTGATTCCGGTCGACCTTAACGCGGACGGCTACCCGAAGAAGCTCGAAATCCTGGTCGAAGGGGTGGACATCGTTGGCCAGATCAACAAGAAGGTGAAATTCCTACGCCGCATTCCGGTCGATCCGATGACCGGCAAGGACGAGTGGGGGATGCGCAGTTACCAAGACAAACCCGACGAAACGTCCTGGGGAGGCGAAAACGTATACGACGTGTTTTCGCTCTCCGAAGGCGTGGGTCTGAACGGAGTTCCTTACTCGAAGTGGTGAGCCGCCTATGAAAATCCCCGCGCGAAAGAGCTCCGGCTTCACCCTCCTAGAGCTGATCATCGTGATCGCAATTATCGGTATTCTCGCGACGATCGCGATGCCCGCCCTGCGCCAGGTGCCGCGCCGGGCGAACGAGTCGGTGCTCAAGACCAACCTGCGCACGATGCGCGACGTGATCGACCAATACCACGGCGACCGGGGCAACTATCCGCCGACGCTCGAAGAGCTGGTAACCAAGGGGTACTTGAGGAAGATCCCCGTCGACCCGATGACCAAGCACAACGACACCTGGATTCTGGTGTACGAAGAGATCGATCCGGATGCGCCGCCGGCGGAGACCGAGCAGGGCGACGGGCCGGGAATCATCGACGTTCATTCGGGCTCGCCGGTCAACTCCCTCGACGGCACCCCCTATGCGGATTGGTAGGGCGGCGCGGGTCGAGATCGGGAGGACGCCGTGAAGATTCGTCAACGGGACGCAAACCAGGCCGAGGCCGGCTACAACCTGGTCATGCTGTTGGTCGCGATCACCGTGGTGAACATCCTGCTCGCGGCCTCGCTGCCGCTCTGGAGCCGGATCATCCAGCACGACAAGGAAGAGGAGCTGATCTTCCGCGGCCTGCAATACGCCGAGGCGATCCGCGTCTTCCGCATCCGGTTTCAGCGCGCTCCCGTGCGGATCGAGGAGCTGCTGGAGTCGAAACCGCGTTGCATCCGCCAGCTGTGGAAAGATCCGATGTCCAAAGACGGGAAATGGAAGATCCTCTACGAGGGTGTCCCCCAAGTTCCCGGCGCGTTGACTCCGCAGGGCGAGGGTAAGGGCGAAGAAAACGCCAAAGGCGAGGGGAAAGAGGGGAAAGAGGATTCCGACGACTCCGGGCGCGCCGGGGGCTCAGGCGACGACGCCGAAGGAGGCTCCGGCTTCCTTTCCACCGAGCAGAAGGAACAACTCACGATCGGGCCGATCGATGGAGTCGTCTCCAAGAGCAACAAGCGCTCCGCCATGATCTGGACCGGCGCGGAGCGCTACGATCAGTGGCTGTTTCGCTGGTCGCTCGTGGCACAGCAGAAAAGCGTCGTCATCGCCGCGGAGGGTGCGCCGCCGACTCCTCAAGGCGAAAGCCTCCGCTGGATCGGCCGGCCCTGGCCGAAAT
>CAZZAH010000465.1:1451-3850 GCA_964652115.1 uncultured bacterium
ATGGCTGGGCATTCAGAGCGCGCCGCCGCCGCCTCCCGGACTCAACTCGCCCGGTGGGCTGGGCGGCGGACCCGGCGGCGGTCGCCAGCCGCCGCCGAATCCGGGCGGCGGGGCCGGGGGAGGAGAAGGCGGCGGCGCGTTCGGCGTGCCCGGCGGCCTGCCTCCCGATCCCGACGATCCACCACCCCCGTCTTGATGCCTCGGATCCGTTTCCTCCGCGCCCCGGAAGCGCGCGATCTGCCGCCTCCCGCTCGGGTCTCGTCCGGCAGCTCGGGCTACGACCTGCACGCCGCGGTGGCCGAAGAGCGGGTCCTCGCCCCGGGCGCCCGCGCGCTGGTGCCGACCGGCCTGTTCCTCGAAATCTCTCCGGGGTGGGAGGCGCAGGTCCGCCCCCGGAGCGGCTTGGCCCTGCGCCACGGGGTCGGCGTTCTGAACGCTCCCGGTACGATCGACAGCGACTACCGCGGCGAGGTCGGCGTGATCCTGATCAACCAGGGCGGCGAGCCGTTCACCGTCCGCCGCGGCGACCGGATCGCCCAACTGGTGTTCGCCCGGGTGGAGAGCGTCGAGTGGCAGGAGGTCGAATCGCTCGACGATCTCGGCGGGAGCGAACGGGGTTCCGGAGGATTCGGTTCGACCGGTCGCTAGTGTAGTGCGTCAAGCGGATGCGACCTTATCGAGGCTACGACGTGCTCGGGTGACTTTTTCGAGGATGTCGGATGCCTTCGCGGTCCAGATGATCGGTTTGGGATCAAGGTTGTGTAGGTCGATCGCGTTCAGGATCGTGGCCTCGAGTTCGGAGACGCTGCGAAAGGCACCCCGGGAAATCTGCTTCTCGGTCAGGTCGCGGAAGAATCGTTCCACCATGTTGAGCCAGGAAGCACTGGTCGGTGTGAAATGAAGATGGATTCTCGGGTGGCGAGCCACCCAGCGTAGAACCACCGCGTGCTTGTGGGTGCTGTAGTTGTCGGCGATCAAGTGGATCTCTTTGTCCACCGGAGTTTCCCGGTCGATCTGCTTCAGAAACTTCAGCCATTCCTGGTGACGATGTTGGGGCATACAACTTCCGATCACTTTACCGTCCAGCGTGCTCAGAGCGGCAAACAGCGTCGTGGTCCCATTGCGCTTGAAATCGTGAGTCATCGTCCCGCAACGGCCTTTCTTGAGGGGAAGGCCGGGTTGAGTTCGATCGAGAGCCTGAATCTGGGACTTCTCATCGACACACAGGACGAGAGCATGCTCGGGAGGATTCAGGTACAGCCCGATGACTTCTTCGAGCTTCTCGACAAATCGGGGGTCGTTGCTGAGTTTGAAGGTCCGCACCCGATGAGGCTTGAGACCGTGTCGCCGCCAAATTCGGCGAATCGTCGCAGCGCTTAAGCCTGTGGCTCGGGCCATGCTGCGAGTGCTCCAATGGGTTGCGTTGGCAGGAGTCTCCTGAGTGGTTTTGCGGATGACTTCCTGGACGGCTTCCTTAGTAATCCTCGGCAGGCGCCCTGAGCGCGGAGAATCTTTCTCGATTCCGGCCAGACCCAACTGTGCGTATCGACTGCGCCAGCGGCCCACCGTATGCCGCACGATTCCGAGCTCCATGGCAATTTCCCGATTCTCTTTCCCTTCGGAAGCCAACAAAACAATCCGTGCCCGCTGCACCAGTCGGGCAGCCGTGCTTCGGCCGCGAGCGAACCTCTCCAACTGCTCCCTCTCCTCGGACGAAAGAACGATCTCCGGCGCGACTCGCATCCTCAAATCCTCCCACAGGAAGATACGAGCGAAGCACGCTTAAGGTTCGACAAATTCGACGCACTACACTAGCTCTAAAGCTGGCCTTGTCTCTCCGAAGTCGATTTACTACGCTGTGGTGCATGGCCAAGACCGAAGTCTATAGCTGGCGCCTCTCTCTTCCCCTGAAAGTAGAACTTGAGAATGCGGCTCAGAGCAAGGAGAAGAGCCTGGCAGACCTACTCGAGCAAATCTCCCGGGAGTGGCTGGATCGTTCCCGCCGAGGAGGGGATGTCGAGGCGCAAGAAGAGCGGATGCGCGCAGCGGCGATGAAGTGCGCAGGATCCAATCGAAGGCAACGACCCGGGAAGGGTGGAGAATGCTCGAGCCGTCGTCCGCGCTCGAATCGCCAGCCGCCATGGGCGGTGACCTACCCGTTCGAGGTCTCGCCGATACGGGCGCCCCCCTCGCCTTCCTGGATAGCCGCGACCGTTGCTCCCGCGCTGCGTTGAGGCCTTCTCGACCCTCCACCTTCCGTTAGCAACTTCGGCGGCGGTTCTCATCGAGCTATTTCATGTCCTGGACGAACGGAAACAGGAGGCACCAACCTGGTCGCTGCTTCGTTCGGGTGCGGTAACCCTACTTCCGATCGGCGACGAGGATCTCCCGGACCTTCA
>CAZZAH010000466.1:0-3847 GCA_964652115.1 uncultured bacterium
GTCACGCCGCCGTCGGTCGTCGCGACCACGGAGCCGCCGTCGCCGACCGCGTAGCCGGTCAGGTCATCGGCTTCGAAGACGACGGAGCGAAGCGCGTTGCCCTGCGGCTTCGGCAGCGACCACGAGTAGTCGTAGTCGAGCGCGTGCGCGGGAGCGAATGAAGCGAACGAGAGCGCGCTGGCGAATAGTGCAGTGAGCGCGCGCGCGAAATCGCTTCGCGCATGGTCCGCGAGTCGGGGAGCACGGATCACGAAAACCTCCGGTCGACATGGATGCAGGGCCCGGCGGATGCGCGGAAAGTGTAGCAGCGCCGGGTCGCGTCCATGCGGCGGATTTCGAGCTAGCGATAGAGCTGCTTGATCCGTCCCCAACTTTGCGGCTCGACGGCGACCGGTCCGCATGGACGAACCTCCGCGCCGATGCCGAGCGAACGGGTGCCGGGCCAAACCATCGAGACGTCTTGCCAGCCGGCGGGGAACCCTAGCCCCGGGACGACGCAGGTCTTGGCGCAACCGACGTTCGGGCCGTTCAGATCGAGCGTGGTGTACCAGGTGGCGTTGCCGCCCGGTTCGGCGCGCCAGTATCCGACCCACCAGACTTCGGGAACGCAGCAGCCCTCGAGCGGAACGATGTGCCGGCTGGCCGACGGCCAGAAGGCAATCGGCCCCGGGTCCACGCCGGTCTTGAGGCAGAGCACATCGCCCGGGCAACCCGAGTTGTCGTTCCAGAGATAGACGTCCATCAGGCCGTCCCACTGCTCGCCGGTCTGCGTGAAATCCAAGACCGCCGCGCAGACCTCGGCCGCGCCGGCATAGCACTCGGCGAACGCGCCGAAGAAGGGCGGATGAACGCCGGCGTATTCCCAGGCCGCGCCGTTCTCGTAGCTGCCATCGGCGGTGAAGAGCAAGGTGCCGCAGTCATCGCCACGCGGTCCGCTCACGAAGGCTTGTCCGGTCAAGGTCGCGGTCACATCGATGCGCTCGCCACGCGCCGTCGATTCTCCGCATCCGTTGGGCGTATCGCAGGTGGTCGGCTCGCAGGGCACACCGTCGCCGAGGTAGTAGCCGCTCTGGAAGGTGCACTCGACGTATCGGACCACCTGACACTCGCTCCCGACGCAGCACGCGCCCGGGCAGATGTAGGCATCGCAGTACGTTTCGTCGCCGAGGAAGAGCCCGCCGAGCTCGAGGCAAGCCGGCTCGAGCCGATTGACGCACTCGGCGCCTAGGCAGCATGCGCCGAAGGGGGTATCGCAGGGATAGGGATCACAACTCGTGCCATCCCCTAGGTACCGGCCGAGGAACCAGTCACAGTCCGTTGGCGAGATGACGGCGCAGGTGCCATCGGGCTTGCAGCAGGCGCCGAGCGCACCGGCGTGGGCGTGAGTCGACGGCGCCAGGTTGAAGATCGCGAGGGCCAGCGTGAAGGCGCGGATCGATTCGAGGAAGGGAATGCGGTCGAGCAAGGAAAGTGAGCGTTCACGAATCGATGTGTGCATGTGACCCTCCCAATTGATGGCTCGCGTGTTTCCGTCGAGCCTCGTCTCTCAGGCGCTGCAGATCGATGGCGCTGTGGGGGGCCGGCGCCAACGCTTCGGCAATCGAGTATAGCGATTCGACTCTGCCCCAGCCGAGCGCTTTGCTCGCGACGAGGAGGCAGGGCCGCATGTCCGTCGTCGGATCGGGTGCTCGACCGAGCAACGACTCCCGATCAAGCCGACGGTTTCGCCCGGGAGGACACGGGAGTACTCTTTCGCCGCGCCCGGCTGACCGAAGAAGGAGGGTTCCACCAGGAGGTGAACCGTGAGATCGGTTCGGCTCGTCTTCGTGTTCGCGCTGACGTTGTTTGCCTGCGCGTTCGCCGCGCAGTGCTTCGCCGATTCATCCGCCGTGCGCCTGGAGTGCTCCGCCGACAACTACGCGCTCGGTGACTCGGTCTTCTTCGTCTGGACCAACGACACCGACTCGACCCTTTCCGCCGGCAATCGTCCGCCGTACGAGATCTACGACGCGACGAACGGCGCCTTGATCTACTGGGGTCCGCTGCCGATGGAGTACGCGCTCGCGCCGCACCACTCGGTGGAGTTGAGTTGGGACCAGCGCGACGGGTTCGGGCTGCCGGTGCCGGCCGGCTCGTACACCGTCGTGATCGGGTACGTGTTCAACGATGCGCCGCCCGGATTTTCGGTCGAGGATCGATTCAGCATCTTGGTGCCGGCGTCGGTGCCGGATGCGAACCCGCCCGTGGTGGTGACGACGTGGGGGAAGTTGCGGCGGCACTACCGGTGAGGCGCGTTTGCGGACGCAGCTCGTAACCAGGTTCTCGCAAATCCAACTTCGCGGCGCCAGCATTGTAGGATTGGCGCTCAGCACACTTGTGCCGGGACTGGGTATGGCATATCCAGGCCAAGGAAGGCAGCTCGGCCGGCACCCTGCTAGCGAAGCCGCGGCGGAAACCACGTGGGTCGACGTCGGAACGCACACTGTACAATTCAGTTTCGCAGATGACAGAGACCACGTTGTCATTGGCCGCGGCACGCGAGCCACGGTCACGCTGAATTCTCCAGACGGGAAGCCTATAATTCTATCTACTGGAAGCGCCGCCGGCCATCTCACTGTTGAACACCTGACCCTGCGGGGAGTCCGAGTATCGGACGGGGGAATCGAGCTCGGAGCGGGGGCGATCGCCTGGGGCATATATGGGACCAGCGCAGGGCTCACCGTGCTCGACTGCCGATTCGAGGACAATCGGGGAGACGAGGGCACGGCGCGGCCTTGTGGGGCGGGAATTGCTGTGAGTTGTTACCTCGGAGAGTGGGCCGTTGAGGTTCGCGATTCGGAGTTCGTGGAGAACTACGCCGACCAGGGGGCCGCGATCGCATGCATGGGCTCGGAACGTGTGGTCATTGAACGTTGCAGCTTCGTCAGCTCGGGTGCAGCTCTCGGAGGCGGAGCCATTCTGTACGCGCCACGCACAACCAGCCTAACGATTCGAGACAGACACTTCATGGCCTCCGACATTGGAAACGATGGAAGCGACGGAATACGAGTCGCGTGCGAAAACGCGGTAATAGCAAACGTGGAAGCGGAAGATTACGGCGTCCCGTCTTGTACGAAGTGGCGGATAGACGCAGTCGACCGGCCCCGGTACCCCGGGTCCTTTGAACTGGAGGACTGCTCCATGTGGTCGGCGGCTGGATCCGCTGGACAGCACGGTGGTGAAGTGCAAATCGTTTTGGTTGCGGCACAGATGCGAATCATGCACAACACGTTCTCCGGCGTTAATCTGATCGCGAGTACAGCCGGGGGGAGAGGTGGAACGGAGGTGTCGCTAAATGCGCTTGCGAGCTCCAGAGTGCTGCTTGCGCTCGCGCCTCTCGGTGACATCAAGTGTAACGTGTTTTGGCCTTCACCCGAGCGGCTCCTAGCCGAGGGTGGGCAGGTGACCGGCAATCAGACGCTGGATCCCTTGTTCTGTGACGCAGTGGGAGGCGACCTAAGGGTGCGAGAGGATAGTCCATGCGTGTCGGACTCCAGTGGATGTGGTGTTATCGGGCGCTGGGGCATTGGATGTTATGGCACGGCGGTGAGGAATTCCACGTGGGGACAGATTAAGCAGCGGTTTGCACGTTGAGAAACACATGGATCGGCCACTCTTGGCTTCGGTGGCTAGGATCCCGGGGGAGGTCCGCCTTGGTGGCTTCCCTTCCACTTCGGTGGAGCATGAGCGAGCGAGGCATGCGAAACGGCCTTTTCATACTGGCCACGGCGATCTACCTCCTTGGCGCGTCTCGCGCGCACGCGTCCACGCCCCAAGGCTTTCCGACCGGCATCACGGCGGAGGCTCC
>CAZZAH010000467.1:0-3843 GCA_964652115.1 uncultured bacterium
CCCCTAAACTCCGCTCTTTCCGCCCGAGAACCGCCACATTGGAGTATCGAATGAGGAAGACGATCTGCCTGATCCCCGGTGATGGGATCGGCCCCGAGGTCACCGAAGCCACGAAGGAAGTCCTCAAGGCCGCCGGCGCCGCCATCGATTGGATCGAGCTCCCTGCCGGGGCGAGCGCGCTCGAAACGCACGGGCAGCTGCTGCCGGACATGACGATCGAAGCGATCACCGAGCATCGCTTGGCACTGAAGGGACCGCTGACCACGCCGGTCGGCAAGGGCTTCGCGAGCATCAACGTTCAGCTCCGGAAGCGCTTCGATCTCTATGCCGCGGTTCGGCCGATCCGCTCGATCGCCGGCATCAAGACGCGCTACGAAGGGGTCGAGCTGGTGGTGATCCGCGAGAACACCGAGGGGCTCTACTCGGGGCTCGAACACGAGATCGTCCCGGGCGTGGTCGAGAGCATCAAGGTCGCGACCCGCGCCGGCTGCGAGCGCATCGCCCGCTTCGCCTTCAACTACGCGAAGGAGCGCGGCCGCCGCAAGGTCACGGTGATGCACAAGGCCAACATCATGAAGCTCTCGGACGGCCTCTTCATCCAGTGCGCGAAGGAGATTCACGCGGCGGAAGGCCAGGGGGTCGAGTACGAGGAGATGATCATCGACAACGGCTGCATGCAGCTGGTGCGTGATCCGTCGCGCTTCGACATGCTGCTGCTCGAGAACCTCTACGGCGACGTCATCTCCGATCTGGGCGCGGGGCTGGTCGGCGGCTTGGGCGTGGTGCCCGGCGCCAACATCGGCAACGACTGCGCGATCTTCGAAGCGGTGCACGGCAGCGCGCCCGACATCGCGGGACAGGACCGCGCAAACCCTCTCGCCCTCCTCATGAGCGGCGTGATGATGCTGAACCACATCGGCATGACGACCGAAGCCGACCGCATCAAGTCGGCCTACAACGCGGTTCTCTCCGAGGGCGCGCCCGGCGACAAGACGCCCGACATCGGCGGCACCGGCGGAACGCGCTCCTTCGCCAAGGCGATCGTCGCCCGCATGAGCTGAGGTCGACCATGCCGCATCCGCTCGCGGGAAAGCCGGTCCCTTCGGAACAGCTGATCGATGTCGACGCGCTTCTGCGCGCCTTCACCGAGCGCGTGCCCGACCCGAGCAATCCGCGCGAGCGGGTCGCCTTCGGAACGAGTGGACATCGCGGCTCAGCGCTTCACGGGAGCTTCAACGACGCGCACATCGCGGCGATCACGCAGGCGATCGTCGAGCATCGGCGTGCGCACGACATCAGCGGTCCGATCTTTCTCGGGAAGGACACGCACGCGCTCTCAGCACCCGGCGAGCGAGTCGCGCTCGAGGTGCTGGCCGCGAACGGCGTCACCGTCATCCTGCAAGGCGGCGCGGGCCTCACCGCGACGCCGGTCCTCTCGCACGCGATCCTGACCGCGAACCGCGGGCGTACGTCGGGGCTCGCCGACGGCATCGTGGTCACGCCCTCGCACAATCCGCCCGAAGACGGCGGCTTCAAGTACAACCCACCGAACGGCGGGCCGGCCGACACCGACGTCACGCGCGCGATCGAGAACCGCGCGAACGAGCTCCTGGGCGCGGACAAGGCACAGATCAAGCGCATCCCCTTCGAGCGCGCGGTCAAGGCGGAGACGACCTACGTCGCGGATCTCGTCCACGACTACGTCGACGATCTGAAGTCGGTGCTCGACCTCGAGGCGATTCGCGGTTCGGGCTTGAAGCTCGGCATCGATCCGCTCGGCGGCGCGGCGCTTCCTTGCTGGGAGCCGATTGCCGAGCTTTACGGACTCGACCTCACGGTGGTGAATCCTTCGCTCGATCCGACCTTCTCCTTCATGACGCTCGATCACGACGGCAAGGTGCGCATGGATTGCTCGAGCCCCTTCGCGATGGCGAAGCTGGTCGAGCTCAAGGATCGATTCGACGTCGCGTGGGGGAACGATCCCGACTCCGATCGCCACGGCATCGTCACGCGCTCGAGCGGGCTCCTCAATCCGAACCACTACCTCGCGGTGGCGATCGAGTACCTGCTCGCGCATCGACCCGACTGGCCGACCAGCGCGTACGTCGGCAAGACGCTCGTCTCGAGCGCGATGATCGATCGCGTGGTCGGTGGGCTCGGTCGCACGCTGCGCGAGGTGCCGGTCGGCTTCAAGTGGTTCGCACCCGGACTCTTCGATGGAAGTTGCTGCTTCGGCGGCGAAGAGAGCGCGGGCGCGAGCTTCCTTCGCCGCGACGGCAGCGTTTGGACGACCGACAAGGACGGCATCCTGCTTGGATTGCTCGCCGCCGAGATCACCGCGGTGACGGGCCGCGATCCGGGCCTTCACTATCGCGCGATGGCCGAGCGCTACGGCGCGCCGCTCTACACGCGCATCGACGCCGCGGCCACGCCCGCGCAGAAGGCGGCGCTCGGCAAGCTCAGCCCCGATGCGGTCACGCGCTCGACCCTGGCGGGCGAGCCGATCACCGCGAAGCTCACGCGCGCGCCGGGCAACGACGCACCGATCGGCGGCCTCAAGGTGGTCGCGGCGAACGGCTGGTTCGCGGCGCGCCCTTCCGGCACCGAGGACGTCTACAAGATCTACGCGGAGAGCTTCCGCGATCAGGCGCACCTCGAGCGCATCGTGGCCGAAGCGCAGGCGATGGTCGACGGAGCGATCCGCTCGACGTAAGACCCGGCGCTAGCTCGTCCGCCGTCCCCCGCTCGGCCTCGACTCCGGCTTCGCCGTCATCGGATCGTCGGGCCACGAATGCCGCGGGTACTTGCGGCGAAGCTCACCCCGCACCTTCGGATAGACGTTCCGCCAGAAGCTCGCGAGGTCGCTCGTCACTTGGAGCGGCCGATGGCTCGGCGCGAGCAGATGCAGCAGCAGGGGCACGCGTCCTCGATTGACCGACGGCGTCCGATCCGAGCCGAAGAACTCCTGCAGCCGCGCGGCCAGGATCGGCGCGCCGTCCGGTCGATACTCGAGACGCGCCGATCGCCCGCTCGGCAGCGTCACGCGTTCCGGCGCGAGCGACTCGAGCGCGCGATGCGCGGCCGGCGGCAGAGTGCTCACGAGCGCGTCGTAAAGGGAAGCGGCACGGAGCTCGGCGAAGCTGCGCTTGTCCGTGGCGAGGAGCGTGATCGCCGACTCGAGCCAGGCGCTGGCCGACAGCTCGAGCGCGGGCTCCCACGCGAGAAGGCACTCCACGCGCGCGCGCAGGTTCTCCGCGTCGGGCGTCCACGAAAGCGCGCGCTCGGGGTTCGCCAGCGCCGCCTCGGCCAAGGCGGCGCTCGCCTCGCTCGCGCCGACCTGGCCCGTCTCCTTCTCTTCGAGAACGAGATCGTGATAGAGCGTTCGCCGAAGCGCGACCACCCGCTCGAGCCGCGGATCGAAGCGCGCGACGTCGATGTTCCGGAGCGCTTCCGAAAAGAGCTCACGCAACCACGACTCGCGCACGATCGACGCGGTGCGCACGCGCACGAAGCGACCGCCGCGGTCCTGCGCCGCTTCGGCATCGAGAGCGAGAAAGAGAAGGCCATCGCGCACGACCGAGCTCTCGTTGAGCTTGATGCCCAGGCCGCCGACCATGAGCCCGGTCGACGCACCGGGGCCGTGACGTCGAACCACCCGATCGGGAAAGCCGGTCAGGAGCGCGCGCATCGCTGCTTCCTCGCGCTC
Organism: uncultured bacterium; assembly: GCA_964652115.1. GTDB lineage: Bacteria > Eisenbacteria > RBG-16-71-46 > CAIMUX01 > CAIMUX01 > JADJQY01. The sequence continues at coordinate 3,707 of CAZZAH010000467.1, forward strand.
CTCGGGCGCGACCTCGCGCGCGGCGCGGGCACGATCACGGCGCAGCAACCGCAGAAACTGCGCCTCCGCCCGCGCCACTCGTCGCGCGACGCGGCCATCGATGCCGAGCCGAGTGAGCGTCGAGGGCGCGAAGCCCG
>CAZZAH010000468.1:0-3840 GCA_964652115.1 uncultured bacterium
CCAATCCAACGCGCCGGGTTGCTCTCGCTGCCTGCCTGCTTAGCCTCGCCGCCTTCAACGTCGATTCCGTGCGCGCAAGTTGCATCGACTACTCCGCGGGAATCCATGTGCTCGGATACCACGCGACCGCCTCCCCCGCCCCCGGAGTGACGGTCGTGGGTAACCTCGGATATCTCTGCCTCGGTGAGGGAGGGCTCGAGGTTGTCGACCTCTCCGATCCGACTGCACCGACGCTTCTGGGCTCGCTCATTCCATGGCAGCAGGAGGCCTATATCAATGCGGTGGAGGTGGTCGGCAATCGCGCCTACATCGCCACCGGGCAAGTCGGGCTGCTGATCGCCGACGTGAGCTCGCCTGCTTCACCCACGGTGATCCAGACCCTCGATACTCCGGGCTGGTGCTCAGGGCTCGTGGTTCGAGATGGGTACGCCTACATCGCGGACTCCGGGAGCATGCTCGTCGCGCGGGTGAGCGATCCGGGTCCCCCGGTCATCGTCGGCACTGTGCTGCCGCATTGGGCGGTGAAGAGCTGCGTCATCGCCGACGGCATCCTCTGCGTGCTGGATGGAGCAGAGCTTCGCCTCTTCGAATTGAGCGATCCCGCCGATCCCGTCGAGGTCGGCTCGTTGGTCCTGCCGGACGACGGATGGGACACCCGGTCCCTACGCGCGTTCGGCGACAAGGTGTTCGTCTGCGGACTCGGGCTGGACATGGTGGGGATCTCGACGCCCGCCGCGCCCGTGCTGCTCGGCCGATTGCTAGCCCACAGCTGTAACGACATAGCCGTGGTCGGAGACGTGGCGTACATCGCCACCGACTCGGACGGACTGCAGATTTACGACCTCGCCGATCCGGCCAGTCCCGTCTGGCTCGGGGAGTCGGGCCACTTCATCTCGACCAGCGTGGCCATGCGGGATGAGGTGGCATACGTCGCGTACGCGGGGCTCTTCGCACTCGATGTGAGCTCGATCGCCACCGCGGCGCGGATCGGCTCACTCCTGATCCCGGGGCAAGCGCGTGGGGTGGTGATTCGCGGCTCACTCGCCTACTTCGCCGACTCGGACGCCGGTTTGGGAATCGCCGACCTATCCGATCCGGCGCATCCCACGCTGCTCAGCCTCACCGACACCCCGGGCAGCGCGCAGGACCTTGTCTTGTCAGGGAACTGGGCGTTCATCGGCGACGGCGACTCGGGCCTCAGCGCAGTCGACGTGACCGACCCGATGCATCCGGTTCTGGGCGGAGGCGTGCCCGGAACATCGGCGGACGGCATCGCGGTTCGCGGTTCTACCGTCGTTCTCGCGCGCACGAGCGAGCTCGACCTCGTCGATGTGGCGAATCCGAATTCGCCCGTCGTGCAGGAGAGGATCACGAGCCTGAAGGGTCCTCGCTCCGTGGCCGTCGTCGGTGACTACGCCTTCGTCGGCGGACGTTGGGAGTCCGCGGCCACCGCGGTCTTCGAGGTCGTGAAGCTGTCGGGACCCGCGCCACACCCGGTCGTCGCCACTCTTCAGCTGCCGGGCAAATTCGTCACGGACGTGCAGGTGCAGAACCACGTGGCCTACCTGGCGACCTTCGGTTACTTCATCACGGTGAACGTGGCGAATCCGCTGGCTCCGGTCGTGCTGTCAACGCTCGCGACCGGGACCGTCGGCTCCGACATCTCGCTCGACGGCTCGATTGCCTACCTTGCGGCGTGGACTCTTGGAGTGGAGATCATCGACGTCTCGAATCCTCGGCAACCGGCCTGCATCGGAGTGTTCCCCACCTCGCAGGCCGCGTTCGGGGTCGCTCACGACACCGACGTGATGGTGGTCGCCGGCGCGATCGTCGGAGAAGGGAACAGCCTCGAGGTCGCACCGCTGCACTGCTCCGAGCCCACTGCGGTCCAACTCGCATGGACGATGCCCTCGATGCTGGCCTGGCCCAACCCAGCCTCGGATGCGGCGCACCTGCAGTTTCAGCTCACGCGCGCGGCACATGTCCGCTTGGCGGTGATCGACGTCACCGGCGCCGTGCGTCGCGTGATCGCACCGGTCGAGGAGTTGGGAGCCGGAACGCACCAGCTCGATTGGGATGGAAGCGACGCCGGCGGGAAGCCAGTAGGCGCGGGTGTCTATTGGCTCCGACTCTCCACCGGGCAGGAGGAGCGATCGGAGCGCGTGGTGCTCGTGCGGTAGTTGCGCGATCGTCAGACCATCCACCAGGAGCGTGGCCGGGGAGAGATCACCTTACCTCGCCGGCTGAGGTCCGCCTTCCGGCACGGGCGGATCGATCGGCAAGGGCACGCCGAGCTTCGTCTCCGCCGACTTGAGCTGCCGCTGAATGATCGCGAAGTCGAAGAAGATCTCCCGGCAGCGTGCGGCAAGCTGCGCGGCGAGCTCGGGCGGCACCGTCATCGAATCGCCCGGAGCGGCGTTCGTGCTCGCTTCGACCTCGTCCGGCCTGCTCGCGCTCAGCAGCTCTCGGATCGCCGTTGCGCGCTTGAGCGAGGACGCGGCGCGCTCGCGCATGGCGACGATCTCGTCCGCGATCGTCACCGCGTCCGCTGCCGGCATGGCCGCCACCTGGTCGAGCCATGGGGAGAGCTCGGACGCGGCGAGCTCCATATCCTCGACGTTGATCCGCGCGAGCTCGTAGTCGAGCTCCGTGCCAGAAGCTTCCTGGTAGAGCATCGAGGCGCTCTTCGCGCCGACATACGCTCGTATGCCGATGAGGTAGAGGAGGTGCGAACCGCTTGGCGCCGCGGATGCGTTGCTCGGGAAGAGCGAGATGGCGCCGAGCGCCAGCAAGAGAGTCCACCGACGCAGGATCAAGGAAACGGTGCGCTGCATTGAGCCCCCTTCAAGTGTGTCTCGTCCTTCCCTCGTTCTCGATCCTCTAACGAAGCTGTCGAGCGGGGCAACCCTCACATCGATCACCGCGCCGCCCGGGCCGCCGCCGCCTCCACGATTCCGACCGTTGCCAGGTTCACCAGATCCTGCGCGGTCATGCCGTACTGCACGAGGTGCACCGGCAGGCGCGTGCCCATGAGCAGCGGCCCGATCTGAAGCGCCTGCCCGAGGTGCTGCAAGAGGTGCACGCTCAGGTTGCCCGATTGAAGGTCGGGGAAGACGAGCACGTTCGCGTTCTCGACCAGATTCGAGAAGGGAAAGTATTCGCGCCGAAGCTCGCGGTTGAGCGCGATGTCGAGCTGCATCTCGCCGTCGACCACGAGATCGGGCGCGCGATGACGAACGAGCTCGGTCGCGCGGCGCACCTTGGTGGCGTGGGCGTGACGGACGCTGCCGAAGTTCGAGAAGGAGAGCATCGCCACGCGCGGATCGATGCCGAGTCCTCGCGCGGTACGGGCGGCGAGCAGCGCCGTCTCCGCCAGATCCTCGGCCGAGGGATCGATGTTCACCGCGCAGTCGGCCAACAGAAGCAGATCCTTCTGCATGACGGCGAGGAGGTAGCTCGAGATCCGCTTCACTCCCGGCGCCGGGCCGACCACCTCGAGGATGGTACGGAGGGCATCGGAGTAGTGAGCGGTGATGCCGCTGATCACCATGTCGGCGTCGCCGCTTTGAAGCATCATGGTGGCGTAGCAGTCGCGCCGTCGCACACGTCCACGGGCCGTCTTCCAGATGACGCCGCGTCGCCGGCGAAGACGGAAGTACTCCTCGGCGTAGGCGTCCAGGCGAGGGCTCTTCTCCGGGTCGATCTGCAATGTGCCCGAGAGGTCGACGCCGAGACGCTCGACTACCTCGCCGATCTCCTGCTCGCGGCCGAGTAGAACCGGTCGAGCGATCCCTTCCTCGACCAGGATGCCGCAGGCTCGGATGACCGTCTCGTTCGCCC
>CAZZAH010000469.1:0-3830 GCA_964652115.1 uncultured bacterium
GCGGCGAAACCACGCGCCGTCCCAACCGCTCTGCTCGATGGCCTCGCGGAGGCGCGCTTCCTCCTGCCGGAAGCGGTCGGCGAAGGCCCGGTCGCCGCGGCCATCCGCCACCTCGCTGAATCGCTCCAGCACCTCATGCAGGAAGAAGGCGAGCCAGACGCTCTCTCCCGCGCCGCGGGCACCGACCATGTTCATCCCGTCGTTCCAGTCGCCGGTTCCGATCAAGGGGAGCGCGTGTGCGCCCGCGGTGAGGCCGTTTAGGATCGCGCGCACGCAGTGCTCGTAGAGCGGAGCGGTCTCCGTCGAACGCTGCGGGAGGTCGTAGTAGGAGTCCTCCTCCGGCTTGAGTGCACGCCCCTCCAGGAAGGGGACCGCCTCCTCGAGCACCCCCCTGTCGCCGGTGGCCAGGACATAGCGGCTGGTAGCGAGCGGTAGCCACAAGTAGTCGTCCGAGCAGTGCGTCCGCACCCCGCGACCTGAGGGCGGATGCCACCAATGTTGTACATCCCCTTCGGTGAACTGCTCGGCCGCGCTCTTTAACAGATGCTCGCGCAGGAGCTGCGGCTCCGAGTGGAGAAGCGCCATCGCGTCCTGCAGTTGATCGCGGAAGCCGAAAGCGCCGCCCGGCTGGTAAAAGCCGGTGCGAGCCCACAGACGACAGCTCAGGGTTTGGTATAACAGCCAGCCATTGGCCAGGAGATCGAGCGCGGGGTCAGGCGTCTCCACCCTGACCGCACCGAGGGTGTGGGTCCACTGCTGCCGCACCGCCTCAAGCGCCGCACGCGCGGCCGAAGATCCGCGGAAGCGATGAGCCAGCGCGGCCGCCTCCTCCGCGTCGCGCCCCGCGCCAAGGCGGAAGACGATCTCGCGCTCCTCGCCCTCGACCAGGATGACCGGCACCTGAATCGCCGCGCAGGGGTCGAGCGCGACGCCGACCCGCCCCGAAAGCCGGGCATGTGACATCGCCGCCGGATTCCGCGGGGTACCGTTCCGTCCGAGGAACTCGGTGCGATCGCAGGACCAGGTGCGGTTGCGGTCGTCCGAGTCGAAGAAGGCGACTCGACCGCCGAACTCCGTGCTGTAGGGATTCCGCGCCAGGAGCGCACCGGTCGTGGGCTCCACCTCGGTCACGACGTGCATGGCGGTCTTGGTGCGCAGATCGCCGATCACCCACTCGATGAAGCCGGTGGCGGAGATGCGGCGTGTCCGCCCCGACTCGTTCCGAACGCGCAGCGCCATGAACTTGATCGGCGCGTCCTTCGCCACGTAGACGCAGAGCTCCGATCGAATCCCTGCCTCGACGCACTCGAAGATGCTGTAGCCGAAGCCGTGACGACAGACCTGCGTGCCGATCCCGCGGCAGGGGAGGGGAGTCGGTGACCAGAAGTACCCGCTCTCCTCATCGCGAAGGTAGAACGCCTCGCCGCTCGGCTCGCTGACCGGATCGTTCGACCACGCGGTGAGTCTGAATTCGTGCGCGTTTTCGCTCCAGGTCGTGGCCGCGCCGCTGGCGGAAAGCACGGTGCCGAATGACGGGTTCGCGAGCACGTTGACCCAGGGGGCCGGCGTGCTCTCGCCGTCCTCGGTCGTGACGATGTACTCGCGTCCATCCGGGCTGAAGCCGCCGACGCCATTCGAGAAGCGCAGATCGCGCGTGGGCGACGGCGCGGGGTGTTGCGCGGTGGTAGGCCGAGCCTTCGTGCGCGCGAGACGAGGTCCGAGCGGCGCCGTCGGGCTCGAGAGGTCGCTCTGCTCCGCCAGCGTTCCCCTCCCGTCGATCAGGATGGCGCGGGCCACCGACTGAAGCAGGATGCGATCCTCATCGGAGATCTGCTCCGCCGGGCGGACCAGAATGCTCCCGGACCGCTCGGGAGCGGTCGCTTCGGTGCCGGCGGCGATTAAGCCGGTGATCTGCTCGTGAAGCATCTGCCGATACCCGGCGCGGTCTTCGTTCCAGATCACGAGGTCGACCGCGAGCCCCTTGAAGCGCCAGTAGGCGTGCGCCTGGACCATCTGCCGCACCAACTCGATGTTCGACGGATCGGCGATCCTGAGCAGCACGATCGGCAGATCGCCCGAGATGGAGTAGCCCCAGAGCCCCGACTGATTTCGATGATTGCGCGAGAGGATGCCGGCATCGGCGCGCAGGGCGGCGTTGGCGTAGAGGACCGATCCCGCGAGGCGGCTATACATCTGCGCGTCGGCTTCGGTGGCGTTCAGCTGCCTCAAGACCACCTCGCTGTGCGTCCATGCGAGATCGAACACCCGGTCCGCCAGACGACGGTCGTGGTACTTCTCGATCAGCCCGATGCAGCCTTCGCGATTCTCCGCCGCGCCGAAGACGACGTTCACGGTCGCGGTCTGCTCGGGGTCGAGCAGCATGCGGTGTCGGATCGCCACGATCGGATCGAGCACCGAGCCTTCCGTGCCGGAGAGCGCCGCGGTTCCGATCATGGCCAGGGGATCGTTGACCGTGCGACCGCGGCCGACGAATCGCTGTCGATCGGTTTCGTAGGAGATCTTCTCCACCTCGGCGCCATGCACCGCCATCAGATGGAACATCCAGGGGATCGCTTCATCGCGGGAACGAGGCCGACGCGTGCAGAGGATCGCGTGTCGCTCGGGCAGGATCTCCGTTCGAACGAAGAGATTGCTGAAGGCGGGATGAAGCGCGTCGGCCATGGGAGTCGCGAGGACCACCTCGGCGTAGCTCGTGATCTCGATCTCGCGGCGAAAGCGCGACCGGTTGGTGATCCGAATGCGACGCACCTCGACGTCGTCCTCCGGCGATACTGCGATCTCGGTGTGGGTCTCGAAGTCCTCGTCGTGACGTCGAAACTCGGCTCGCGCTTCGGAGAAGATCGCCTCGTAGCGCTCGGCCTTGGTCAGAGTCGGTTGATAGGTGTTGGACCAGAACCTCCCCGAGCTCACGTCGCGGAGATAGCAGAAGGTGCCCCAGTGATCGCGGGTGCCGTCCTCGCGCCAGCGCGTGAGGGCCAGATCCTTCCATCGGCTGTAGCCGCCTCCCGCATTCGTCACCATCACGTGATAGCGACCATTCGAGAGGAGCTGCACCTCGGGCGTGGGAGTGTTGGGGGTCGTGAAGACGCGGAGTGAAGTTTCCTGTCCATCGCCCGCCGCCGGGATGATCGAGACCCCGTCACCGCGCGAGAGCCGCATCGAGGTCTTCGGCACTCGCTCCTGCAGCAGCAGCGCGGTGGCGCGAAACATCGGATTCGCCTCGAACCGCCGCTGCATCGGTTGATGCAGGAGCCGATGGCCGAGCGCGAGCAGGCTCATTCCCTGGTGATGCGCCATGAAGGACCGCACCATCGCGCTCGAATGCCCGCGAGGGACGCGCGACGGCGTGTAGTCGACCGCTTCATAGAGGCCGTAGCGCCCTTCGCATCCTTCGTCGGCGAGCCGCTGAAGATTGAGGCAGGCCTCTTGCGGAGACACCATCAGCGCGAGAGCCGAAGCGTAGGGCGCGACCACGACATCCTCGGCCAGTCCGCGCTTGAGGCCGAGGCCGGGTACGCCGAACGCGCGGTACTGATAGTTCAGTTGAGCGTCGATCAGGTTGTAGCCCGACTCGGAGATTCCCCAAGGCACACCGCGCTGCTTTCCGTAGGCGATCTGGCGCGCGACCGCGGCCTTGTACGTCTGATCGAGTAGCGTCCCTTCATAGCTCGGCATCACCAGGAGCGGCATGAGGTACTCGAACATCGAGCCGCTCCAGGAAACCAGGACCGGCGGACCTCCCGCGGCGTTGAGCAGGCGTCCCAGCGCGAACCACGACTCTTGCGGCAGCTTCTCCTGCGCGATACCGA
>CAZZAH010000470.1:0-3811 GCA_964652115.1 uncultured bacterium
TCAGGTCGCGCGTCTCGATCTGCTGGAGCATGTCGTTGAAGCTGTCGACCAACGTACCCATCTCGTCGCTCGAGAGGCGTTGCGCGCGGACCCCGTAGTCGCGGTCGCGCGTGATCTCCTTCGCGATGTCGACCAGATGCCGCACCGGTCGCGAGATCCATCCCGCCATCTGCGTCGCGAGGACGAAGGCGACGAGGAGGGTCAGCACCAGGATCGCGGCGACGAAGCCCGCGTAGCGCACGAGCCAGCCCTGGATCCCGGCGAGGCTGACCTGCGCGTAGATCGTCCCGAGGCGTTCGCGCTGCAGCCGGATCGGCCGCGCGAGGTAGAGCTTTCCGCCCGCGAAGACGTACCCGCTCCGGCCCTTCATCACCCCCGCGAGCTTGGTCTGTGAGAGCTCGGAGCGGAAGCTGGCGAAGACCTTCCCCTCCGCGTCATAGGTGGTCACCGCCTCGATCGCGGGCTCGGCCTTGAGCGCGGCCAGGATCTCGTTCGCGGCTCGTCGATCGCTGAAGGCGAGCGCGGCGCTCGAATTGTCGGCCGTCACCTCGAGCAGAATGGAGAGCGAGTCGACCAGCGACCGGCGATAGGCGCGGTACTCGTACTCAGCCAGGCCGGCGCCGGCCAGCAAGAGGGCGAAGGCGGTGATCGAAAGCGTGACGAGCCGGACCTTGCCGCTCAGACTCAAGCGGTCGAGGCGCCAGCAGCGCGGATTGAGCGCGCTCATCATTACCCCGCCTCCACGATCCGCGCGAGGTTCAGGAGCTTTGAGCTCACGCGAAGCCGGCTGCGATCGATCGCCGCCGGGTTCATCTCGAAGCGCACCGCATCGTCCTCCAGGTAGAAGTTCATGATGCCGCCGGTTCGCGCCAAGGGAAGGCGATCCCCAACCGTGAGGACCGGATCGCCCTCCAGATGGTGCAACAGACGCTGGACCTCTTCCCCACTCGGCAAGGCAATGAAGACGAGGTGGCAAAACGGCAGCTCGTCGGCATGCTGACGGCGCTCGACGCGGATCTTGAGGCCGTGAATCGTGCGGTCGTGGAATCGCGCGTCGAGCTTCGGTCCGAAGGGATCGTTCCCCACCACGCAGATCACGAAGCTCGAGTCCCCCAGCGCGAGCGCGCTCTCGGGCCACTCGACGAACCGCGCGATGTTGAACAGATAGGCCGACTTCACATCGTACTCATCGAGCTGTTCGGACTGCGCGGCCGCGATGGGGACGACGCCGGCGAGCAAAGGCAGAGCCCATAGGAAGAGCCGACTCCCCCACCTTCGCGGCGAAGAGCCTCGACGATCGCCGGAGGGCGAGCGCCGCTGCATCCTCCGATCAGTCACTCGGGGACTGGCTCCACTCCACGGCGAAGTACATCGCCGTCGGGATGTCCGATTCGGACGCATAGAGGTAGCCGGGTTTGAACTCGCGATGCCGGCCGTCGATCAGGTTTCGGCTCGCGATGCGCGTGGCGATGTTCCGAGTCCAGTGATAGCGCGCCGAGAGGTCGGCCACGAAGTAGGCGGGGATGTTGAGGCCGTCGAGACGATCGACGTAGCGCAGGTCGCCATCGGTTTCGAGGCGCGAGGTCGCCTTCCCTTGGATCGCGAGGAATGCCTGATTGCCCGGCTCGCGTCCACGGCGATTGAGCGCGTCGAAGCTCGCGCCCTTGGGATCGGAGTATTGATCGAGGTTGTAGTGCGAATAGCCGCCGTGCATCCGCCAACCTCGCGCCAGCTCCGCGTGCCACGCGATCTCTCCTCCGCGCGCGATCGCATGATCGCCGTTCGACCCGTAGAGCGGCATGACTAGGAACTGCTGCCCCTCGACCTCCTTCGGGAAGAACGACGAGAGCTTGAATCCCTGAAGGTCGCTGTAGACGTTGTAGAACGTTGCGATGTCGAGCTGGAGCGGCGCCCACGGACGCACGCGATACCCAAACTCATAGGCGTCGAGGTGCTCCGCTTTGAGCTCCTGATTTCCCGACACTTCCACCAGCACCGGAGGCGCCCCCGGGAAGAGCGGGTTGGGCGGGATCACCATCGCGGTGGAGACGGCGTCAAGATCGACCCGCGAAGGCGTCCGTGCCGCGCGCGACGCGGCGAGCCAGAAGGTATGGCGCTCCGCCGGCCGATAGAGGAAGCGCGCGTTCGGCTGCGCCTCCCAATCGATCCCGGTCTTCTTCTCGAAGCGGCTGCCGACCGTCGCACTCCAGGGACCGTTGCGCCATTCGTACTGCGCGAAGCTCGAGAGGAGTCGTGTCTCCTGTCGTGGCGGCTCGAGCTGGATCAGCAGGCTGCCGAGCGAGTGGTCGCGGTAGAGTCGGTAGCCCATCCCCGCCATCAACTCGTGCCCCGGCGCGAGGCGTTGGCGATGAACCGCCTCGAAGTCCGCCTGCTCCGACTCGATGTTCTCGAGGGTTTCGATGCGCCGGTGCATCTGGATCCACTGCGCCTCGAGGCTCGACTCGCGCGAATCGCCCGAGCGGCGTGACCAGCGCGCGAGGAACGACCTCGCAACGGTGGGATCATGGCTGTTCACGATGCGCGTGTAGGGCGCGCTCGTGGTCGGCGATTGCGAACGTGCCTCGACGCGGCCGTTCTGGAGGGTGCCGGTCAGCATCAACGCGTCACCGTGATGGCTCTTCCAATCGGAGCGGAAGGCGAGGCGCGAGCTCTGTGTGCCGCCGTTCCCTTCGTTCCCCGACCAGGTCGGATACGAGCTCTGGTTCGCGTACTGGCCCTGCACGCGGTAGAAGCCGTGCGCTCCGAGCGTGCCGCCGACGCGAACCGCCGCCTTGCTTCGCTCCTCGTGGCCGGCGCCCGCTTCGGCCATGACGCCGAGGGTGCGGCTCGAATGCTTGGTGATGATGTTGATCACGCCGTTGACCGCGTTCGCGCCCCAAACCGACGCGCCGGGGCCGCGGATGATCTCGATCCGTTCGATGTTGTCGAGCGCCAGGTCGACCGAGTCCCAGAAGACGCCGGAGAAGAACTCCGTGTAGTAGGTCTGGCCGTCGACCAGCACCTGCATCTTGTTGGCGAAAACATCGGTGAAGCCGCGCGCGGAGATGGCCCACTTGTTCGTGTCGAGTCGCGCGACCGAGAGGCCGGGCACCAAGCGAAGCGCGTCCGGCACGTTGGTCACGCCGCTTCGGCGGAGATCCTCCGCCGAGAGGACATAGATCGCGGCGGGAACATCCTCGAGTCGCTGTTCCTTCTTCGACGCCGACACGACCTTGACCGCCATCAGCTCTTCCAAGCTCAGGTCGAGGAGCGTGCTATCGGTGCCCGAGTCGGCCGCGATGTCCGCGGCGCCCCCCTCCTGCAACGGATGTGGGGTGGCACGCGTTGGGCCGGCGAGGAGGAGCAACGCTCCCAGGAAGAGCCAGCCATTCGTCGAACGGGAAGCGGAAGTGCACATTCGTCGTTCCTCGCAGGTCTAATCCGCCCGGGTGGGGCCTCAAGGGAGCGGACCACATGGTCCAGCGCCTCCGTGAGAAGCTCGACTTCTGGGGGAGGCATCTTGAGAGGCGGGTCGCCATAGGGCCGCTCGAGGCCGTTGCGCCGCATGTCCGAAGCGGGGACAATCGCCACCCATGTCCTCTTTCCCAAGCACATGGCGGAAGTGCCCCTCGCGCCCGGTCGATGCCGCGCGATCGCACCCAATCGACCGAGGTGCGCCGGTTCGCGGCGGGCACCTTCGGCTCGGCCGTTTCCTTCTTATCGTCCTGTTGCTGGCAGGCGGGCCCGGTCTCGGCCTCGCGAGAGATCGCGTGGTGGTCGCGTCGAAGAACTTCGAGGAGAGCCGCCTCCT
>CAZZAH010000471.1:0-3787 GCA_964652115.1 uncultured bacterium
ATGCCAATAGTCGACATCCTGGGTGGCGCCGACCGACCCGGCGCCGGTCGGCTGCTCGGCCGGTGAGTGCGCGTCACCCGGAAGCCAATCGCCGGGCCACGACGCGCCGACGCCGTCGCCGGCCGCGAGCACCTTGATCCGGTCATTGCCGGTGTCGGCCACGAAGAGGTAGCGGTTCGAGGTCGCGCGCGTGGTGCTCAGCACGTTCGACGAGCCGGCCGCCGGGTTTCGCTGCAGCGAGATTCCGGGCACCGCATAACAAGGGGTCGCGAGCTGCGTGAAGGTCGCGTTCGAGACCAGCACCTTTCCCGTCGTGCGGTCGGTGATGGTGCAGTTGGTCCCGCCGCTCACCGTGAGGTCGTAGATGTGGCCGGTCACCTGGCTCGCGTCGACGATGGCGACCGTGCCGCTGTCGAAGGGTCCGCTGTCGTTGTTCAGGCTCGCGCTCGCCGCGATCGAAGCGCCGCTCCGTGCCACCGCGACGTCATAGGGTCCGGTCAGGTAATCGTCGTAGGCCTCGACGTAGCTCAAGATCCCGTCGTCGGCCACGCTGAACTCGAAGAGGCGTTCGTCTCCGCCGACCGAGCTGTCGTCGGTGTCGAGCAGGAAGAGGTCGTCGGTCGAGCTCGTGACCTCGTTCTCGATCGCCGCGATCGAGCGCACCATCTGCCACGAGGTCGGGCCGCCCGAGGACTCGCTGATCGTGACCAAGAGAGGCGAGGCGCCGGCGCCGATGCCGTAGTCGACGTCGCCGATGCCGAAGGTCGCGGCCGCCCCGCTGTGCTCCTCGGAGAGAAGGTAACGAAGGGCGAAGTGGCTGCTCGCGTTGAGCGAGTTGGCCGGCAGTTGAAGCTCGGGCGCGTTGCTCGCGTCACTGTCGTCGATGCGGTAGACATGGTCGGCGGCGGTGAAGCCGGTCAAGTCGGCCACGCGCGTCCATCGCACGCCGTTCACCCAGAGGATCTCCGATCGCGGCACGACGAAACGCGTGGCGCTCGCCGCCCATTCCGGCAAGAGGATCTGGTCGCTGTCCCACTGCGAGGCGGCGCTCGCGGTCGCGGCCCAAGTGAGGTCGGCTTGACTGCGATAGAGGTAGGTGGCGTTCACCTCGAAGGCCTGCACTCGGCTTCGCCCGCCATCGACGACATAGACGACATCGCGGCCGGAATGCTCGCGCGCCGCGACCGCGGTCGGGGTCAAGAAGGGGACATCGATCGGCGGAGAGTCGACGAGCTGATCGACCGTCGATGCGTTCTCCGCTCGGAAGGTCGGTCCATCCCAATCGAGCACCGGATCGTAGGCGACGCGCGCGCGCGCAGGCTGAAGGATGGTGACGACGGCGAGTCCGACGCTCGCGAGCATCAAGCCGATCGCGCGGAGCGACGCGCGCGATTTGGGACGCTCTTCCCCTCTCGTGGCTGCCAATGCGGAATCCTTCCGTTCATGTCCTGAAGCCGAGGTCGGTGGGAGCGCTTCAACGGGCATGCCACGTGGCGCGCGCAAACTTCGCTTGCATGAGGATCACGGGAAGATCTTGCCGGGTGCGGGGAAGCGGGAGCGGGCGCTCGCGTGAACCTTGCACGCGCGCTCGGCGCGTAGCTCGGCGGAGGCGAGAAACTGGTCGATGCAAAGGCCGCGGCGGGAAACTTCTGCCCAGTGCCGCGGCCGCGCGCGAGCTACGGCGCGGTGTCGAGCGGCGCCCAACCGGCCGCGAGGATCACGCCCTCATCGGGCTCCTGAACGAAGGCGACGACGCGGGCCGCCGCTCGATCGAGGTCGCGCGGAAGCTCGAGTCGTGCACTCCCTGCCGCGCGCTCCTCCGCCGTGGTCCGGTGCAGCATCCGCACCACGCTCGGATGGCGCAGCAGCTTGCCCGCGTTCTCCCCGCGCTCGACCTTGGAACTGAGGCCCCGCTCGGCCAGGGCGAGATACAGATCGCCGGCCGCGAGGTTGGTGCCGAAGCGAACGTCGATCGTGCCCTCGCTCGCGGTGAAGGTGATCGGAAGAGGAGCCACCCCGCTCGACTTCTCGATCTCGCGCTCGACACGGCCCCGGTCCGATCCGACGAACTCGACGCGGCCATTCACGACGAGCTGCGGCGTGTAAACGCGGTTGGATCCGAGCCTCGCGGCGTAGGCGCGCTGTCGCTCGGAGAACGCGGCGTCGCTCCAGCGATCGCGCCAGCCGAGAGAATTCCAGTAGTCGACGTGGTAGGCGAGCACGAGGAGATCGCGCTCATCTGCGCCGGCCTTGCGTTTCTCCAACTCGAGCAGCAGCGCATCGGCCGGCGGGCAGCTCGAGCAGCCTTCCGAGGTGAAGAGCTCGAGCAACGTGATCGATGAAGGGGAGGGACCGGGGGGCGCCGCGGCCGCCGTGTAAAAAGCGACGAACATGACGTAGAGCGCACCGCAAACCGCCCACGTGCGCCAACTCATTGGATGCGACAAGCGAGCGAAACGCATGCGAACCTCCGGTGGGTCTCCGCGAGCCGAAAGCGAAGCGTTCGATGTCCGCGGAAATGAGAGGTGTCAGTCCGATAGGCGCGTGATCCGCTTCACTTCGACCGAGGTCGGCGATTGACGTGGTCACTGCCCGGTCCTTAACCTCGCCGCGCATAGCTTCCGTCCCTCGATGGCCGATACGGAGGATTTGAAGATGAGTCGAGAGCTGATGAATGTGATGCTTGGGCTCGGCGTCTTTCTCGGGCTCCTAATCATGAACTTCGCCTACTGGCACTACGTTTCGGTGGAGCGACGCGAGGTCTACCGCAAGATGAGCTGGTTCGATCCCCGCAGGTACGCACCAATCTGGAAGCGCAGAGGCGAGTACGCGGGGCCGGGCTATACGATCCACATCCTCGGCGGTGCGCTCTGCGGGCTGTGCATCGTCGGAGAGTTCGTTCTCGACGCCTTCATGCGGACGCACTGACCTCGAAACGAGCAGTGCTCGGATTGGACCGCCGCAAGCGATAAGGAGGGTTCAACGATGAGTCGTGAGCTGATCAGCGCCTTGCTCTCGGCCGGCGCCTTCGTAGGGTTCATGATCATGAGGTTTGCCTACCAACGCTACGTTCCGGCCGAACGTCGCGAGGCGTATAAGAAGATGAGCGTGTTCGACCGCCGGAGGTACTTGCCGATCTCGAAGCTGCGTGATCAGTACGGCAGCCGCGGCTACACCCTGCACTTCTTGGGCGGCACTCTCGCCGGTATGTGCGCCGTCGCCGGGCTTGTCGTCACCTTCCTCGTTCGGGGGCACTGAGCGCGTCGAACATCCCGCCGCGCCGGAAGACCGAGCGCAGCATCGCCGCGAAGAGCACCAGATTCCACGCGGTGCCGAATCGGATCGACCAAAGCTCGGTGAAGAAGAACGGCCGCTTGAGGTGGATGTTCTGGACGCCGGTCGCCCCGCCCCAAGTGAAGGGCGCGTGCTGCGGCAAGTCGAGGTCGTGAAGCGCCAGGTTGAGCAGGAGCCCCACGCTGATCGCGCCGAACCAGAGGAGCATCGTGCGCTCGCGCCCGCGAGTCATTGCGATGAGCGGCAAGAAGAGCGGCACGGCGATGAACATGTGATTTTCGTGCATGTGGGTCGAGAGCATGAAGAACCCCATGCCGGTCATCACCGCCAGCAAGAGCCCCTGCCCCGCCGACAGTCCGCGCGCGGTCTCGCGATGCCGCACGTGCCCTAACCACAAAACTCCGCCGAGCACGCACGCGAAGAGGAAGAGCCCGACCTGCGTCGCCGTGATCGGTCCGAGCGGGGCGGGAAAGTCGACGCTGGTCCGGGCGCT
>CAZZAH010000472.1:0-1203 GCA_964652115.1 uncultured bacterium
GCGTCTCCACGGTAGACCGCCTCGATCATGTCGACCTCGCGCGCGCTGCCGATGTAGAGCGGCACCCGTTGATGGAGCGAGGTCGGGAACACGTCGAGGATCGGCTCGCGCCCGGTACTGGCGCGCCCTCCCGCCGCCTCGCAGATGAAGGCGAGCGGGGCGGCCTCGGACAGTAGCCTCAGCTTGCCGTCGGGATGGCTTCGCGTGGGCGGATAGAGGAAGACGCCGCCGTAGAGCAGATTGCGATGGAAGTCCGCCACCAGCGACCCGATGTAGCGCGCGCTGTAGGCCTTGCCGCCCGGGCCTCGACCTTCCTTGAAGGCCGCGACGACGCGTCGGTCGCGCTCATCCCAGGTCGCGCTGTGGCCCTCGTTCGCGCTGTAGATCAGACCGCATTCCGGGGTCTTGATGTCGGGATGTGAGAGGAGGAACTCGCCGATCGACGGATCGAGGGTGAAGCCGTAGACGCCGCGGCCGGTCGAGTAGACCAGAATGGTGCTCGAGCCATAGATCACGTAGCCCGCCGCCACCTGCTCCCGTCCGCGCTGCAGGACGTCGCCGAGCTGGCCCGGTCCATCCGGCGTCCGGCGGCGGTGGATGCTGAAGATGGTGCCGATCGACACATTGACGTCGATGTTGGATGAGCCGTCGAGCGGGTCGAAGGTGAGCACGTACTTGCCGTGCGGATAACGGTCTGGGATCTCGATCAGATCTTCGTTCTCCTCCGAGGACATGGCGCAGAGATGCCCGCCGTGATGCACGTTCTTGATGATCGTCTGGTTGGCGAAGTCGTCGAGCACCTGCACCGCTTCGCCCTGCACATTCACGCGGCCGGTGAGCCCGAGCGCGTCGGCCAGGCCCGCCTTCCTCACCTCGCGCGAGATGATCTTGGCGGCGAGCATCAGCTCCTGCAGGAGCGCTGTGAACTCGCCCGAAGCCTCGGGGAAGTCCTGCTGCTCGTCGGCCATGTGCTGGGTGAACGTCTTGCCCTTGACCTGGGCCTGCTCCGACTCCGACATCGCGCCTCCTCGTGTTCGAGCCGGGCGCAGTATAAGCGCTACCTCGGAGTGACACCTCGATCCGGGGCGAATTCGTCTCCTCTTTGTTCAAGCGCGAAAAAAACTTGGCGCGCTCCCTAGGGCTTTCCTATATTTTCGCGTCCTTTGACGGACTCCGCTCGTCGGGATGGATCCCGAGGACCCG
>CAZZAH010000472.1:1303-3787 GCA_964652115.1 uncultured bacterium
GGACGACTTTCTTTGGACAGTGTGGATTCAGGCCTACTCGTGGAAGTGACGTCCCGCGAGGGTCCATGTCTCCTGGGCAGGGAGTGCCGACAGCAGGGGAGGGTGCGCTCGTGGTCAAGATTTCGCCTCTAGACATCCGCCGCCAGGTCTTCCGCAAGACGATGCGCGGCTGCGATCCGGAAGAGGTAAGAACGTTCCTCGAGATGGTGGCGAACGAGCTCGAGAACGCCCTGCAGGACAAGGCGATGCTCGGCGAGCGTTGCCAGATGCAGGAGCAGCGGCTCGAGGAGTACCGCCAGCTCGAGCAGTCGATGCGGAACTCGCTCGTTACCGCCGATCGCATCGCCACCGAATCGCGTGACGCGTCGGAGCGCGAGGCGCAGCGCGTGGTGCAGGATTCCCACGCTCGCGCCGAGCGAATCCTCGGTGACGCGCGCGAGCGACTTCAGACCTTGGTTCAAGAGATCGAGTCGTTGCGCGCGAAGAGAGAGGTTTTCCTCCAGCGCTTCCGCGGCATGCTCGACAGCCAGCTCGCTCTCCTCGAATCCCACGGCGGCGATCCGAGTGACATCGAGATCTTGGAGCGAGGCGCTGCCCGGCTCTCGAGCCGCATTGAGGGCAGCCGCCCGATCGACAGCACGCGCCCCCTCGAAAGCAGTCGCACGCAAGAGAGGACCAGCGAACACGCGAGGCCCGCGTCGTATGACCGGCAGATGGGCGAACGGCAGGCGGGCGAGCGACAGGCGACTGAGCGGCAGGCGACTGAGCGGCAGGCGACTGAGCGGCAGGCGCCGGAGAGCGGCCCCGGTCGCGACTTCGCGAGCCACGCCCGTGGAATGGAGCAGGCCCGTCCGGTTGAAGCGCCGCAACCTTCGGGCTACGGCTCCATGGGTCATGCCCCGACGCAGGGCGGCTCCGCGGTCGGCGGCATGTCGGCCCCCGGTCGTCCGAGCGAAGCCCCGCGATCGCAGGAGCCGCGCCTCGACGACGAGTACGCCACGACGCCGAGCGAGCCGCGGTCCGACTCCTCGCGTCCGCGAATTCCGATTCGTCGTTCCGAGAATCTCGGAGAGCCGCAGGGCGCACGCCCCGCGCAGCCGGAGCCGACCGCCGAAGGTATCTCTCGCGGGGTCGGTCGCTTCTTCCGCCGGAATGACGCGGTGGTGCCGCTTCGCGCCGTTCGGCCGAACGACCCTCGCAGCAGTGACCCTCGCAGCAGTGACCCTCGCAGCAGTGACCCTCGCACCAGTGAACCTCGCTCTCCGGAGGCTCGACCCGAGGCCCGAGGAGATGCTCGGGATGCTCGCGGCGGCGCGGACCCTGGCCTCTTCAGCGAAGCTCGTGGCGGTGACCCGAAGAGTGCCGTTGACCCTCGCGCCGCTGAGCGCAGAAACACGATCGATCTGCGGAGTCCTCGCACGGACGAAGACGGACGGCTGCGCGAGCGGGCGGAAGGCGTCTTCGAGATCTCGGCCGCGGACGAGGCGGCGCGCGAAGACCGCGGGCGGTCCGCCTGATCCGGGCCGCCTATGAGCCTGACTCTGAGCACACGCATCGGTGAGGCGGCGGACTTTCTCCAGCGACGCTGGGGAAAGTCTCCGCGTGCCGGCGTGATCCTGGGGACAGGGCTCGGACCGCTCTCCGCGAAGATGGAGATCGAGGTCCGAATCCCCTACGACGACATCCCGCACTTCGCCACCTCGGCGGTGGAGAGTCACGCGGGCGAGCTCCTCTGCGGCAAGATCGGCGGCAAGGAGTGCTTGGTCATGAGCGGGCGGGTGCACTTCTACGAAGGGCACTCGATGGAGCAGGTGACCTTCCCGGTGCGTGTGATGCGCGCGCTCGGAGCGAAGCTCCTCGTCGTGAGCAATGCGGTCGGTGGTTTGAACCCGCTCTTTCGACTCGGCGACCTCTTCGCCACCAGCGACCACATCAACCTGATGGGCGCGAATCCGCTGATCGGTCCGAACGACGACGCGCTCGGGCCGCGCTTTCCCGACATGTCCGAGCCCTACACCGAAGCGCACCTGGCTCGCGTCGAGTCGATCGCGCTCGAGGAGCGGATCGTTCTTCGCAAGGGGATCTTCGTCGGCGTCGCGGGACCCAACCTCGAGACGCGCGCGGAGTATCGGTTTCTTCGCGCGATTGGGGCGGATGTCGTCGGCATGTCGCTGATTCCCGAGGTTCTCGTGGCGGTCCACGGCGGGATGGAGGTCTTGGCCCTTTCGGTCATCACCGATCTTTGCCTGCCCGACGCGCTCGAGCCGGCGAACATCGACCGAATTCTCAGGGTGGCGGCAGACGCCGAGCCGCGGCTGACTCGCCTGGTCATTCGATTCCTCGAGGCCTTGCCATGAGCTCAAGGTCACATGGACGGGCAGTTTCGTCCGAAAGGTCAGCATCCTCCGAAAGGTCAGGGTCGTCCGAGATGCCGGTCTTGAAGGGAGTTCGATCGAAGCGCGCGAACGCCCCCTCGACGAAGGG
>CAZZAH010000473.1:0-3773 GCA_964652115.1 uncultured bacterium
GCCACGTGGAGGCGGGGCACTACCTCGCGCCCGCGGCCTGCGATTGGCGAGGCGGGAAGATCGGCCGCGGCGAATATCTCGGCGACATGCCTTACGTCTACCTCGACCTCCCGCGCTACTTCGAAGGCGATGGCGCCTTCACCTTCCGCACCCTCTTCTGGTGGGGGCACGGCGTCTCGTTCTCGCTGATCCTCGGTGGGCCGTTTCTCGCGCAGTACCGGCAACGCCTGGTGCAGAACCTCGATGTGCTCTCCGCGCTCGACGTGCATGTCTCGGTGGGAGAGACGCCCTGGGATTGGGATCGCGGGCACGGCCACACCGTTCCGATCGAAGCGGGGCGCGAGGTCGAGCTTCTTCGCCTGTTCCGCGTGCAGAGCTATCTGAAGTGCGTCCGCTTCCTCGAATTCGACGACGTCGAGTTCCGCCAGTGCCGCATCGACGAAGCGGCCCTTCTTACCTTTCAAGCCCTGGAGCCGATCATTCTCGCGTAGATTCCCGCTCGGGCCGAGGACGGCAGGAGGCAGGGATGCTCGAGGGCTTGCACCCGATCGTCGTTCACTTTCCGATCGCGCTTTTGACGGTGGGCTTAGGGCTCGAGCTCGCGCGCGCGCGGCGTCCCGCCGGCGATTGGGTGATCGACGCGTTGATCGCGGTCGGTGCGGCCGGAGCGATCGCCGCCGCCTTCACCGGTGACTCCGCACTCGCCTCGATGAGCCTGCCGGAAGCTCTGCGCGCGGCGGCGGAGGATCACGAGCAGGCCGGCTCCCTCGCCGCATGGACCTCGGGGGCGGCGCTCCTCTGTCGAATCATCTCGCGGCTTTCCACCGTGCCCCGACGCGGGGTCGTGTCCTCGCCGGTCGCCCAGGCTCGCGGGCGTTGGCTCTCGGTCATCCTGCTCGGCCTCGCCACGATCCTCACGCTTCGCGCCGCGTATCTGGGCGGACATCTGGTGCACGATCTGGGAGTCACGCGCGCGACCATGCCGGCGCGCGTTCCCACTGCACCCGCGAGCCCTTCCACCTACGAGGCGGAGCCGTAGCGCTCCTGCGCGACGCGGCGCGCTGACTCAGCGTCCCGACTCACGTCGCCGACTCAGCGCCGGCCGAGCGTCCTCTCGACGTAGGCGCGGACCGCGTCGATCGTCTCCGGCGAGCGCCAGATGCGCGCGATCTCCGGGTCGAGCCGTTGCCTCTCGGCGCGAAGGAAAGCGAGAGCGGGCCCGCGAAGCTGCCGCTTGGTGAAGGCGACGCGTTCGAGCCCTGGGGCCGCTAGGCGATCCGCCTTCGCGAGCGCCGCCGGGAGAAGCGCATCCGGCTCGAGCACCGAGTGCAGAAAACCACGCGCGAGGGCACCCTCCGCATCGAGCAGCGCGCACTCCAAGATGAGCTCGGTCAGATGCGGCGCCGGCAGCGCAAAGCGAACGAGCTCGATCGCCGCCGGAGGAAAGGGGACGCCGACCGCGAGCTCCGGGACACCGATGCGACCTGGGCCCCGCGCCATCGCGCGCCAATCGGCGGCGGCCGCCATCACCATGCCGCCCGCGATCGCGTGCCCATTGACCGCGACGACCAGCGGCTTCTCGAAGGCGAAGAGCGACTCGAGGAGATCGGAGAGCGCGCGGAGGAAAGCGTCGATGTACTCGGCGCCGCCGTCGACGAGCCGCTTGAGGTCGACGCCGGCGGAGAAGATCGAACCTTCGCCGGTGAGCACGAGGGCGCGCGAGTCGTCGGCCGAGCGCTCTTGCAAGACATGCTGAAGCGCTTGGCAAAGCTCCAGGTCCATCAAGTTCGCCTTGCCGTGCGCGAGGCGAACCACCGCGATCTGGCCGGACTCTTCGATTCTGAGCACGTTCTGCCCTTCGGTTGGATGGCGCCTCGGAAAACACGCGTGAATGTATCACCCGCTCAGGATGTGCGACCTCTCCGCATCAGCCGCCGATCCCAGCAACGCAGGAGAGGAGAGCACCGTGACTTCCCCAGGTCCAGCTGCGAAAGGCACAGCGGTAGGCGACGCTTTGCGTCCGACGTCCACGTCCTCAGAGTCACCCGACCGCGCCGAGCCCGCCGAAAGGGCGAAGCCCGAACGCAAGGTGCGCTACATCCGGTCGGCAAGTCAGGTTCAAGGTCTTCCCGCCTCGGCGGCCGCCGTGCTCGAGGAGGTCTCGAAGAAGTACGTCTTCCGCGCGAACGACTACTACCTCGGCCTCATCGATTGGGATGACCCGGCGGACCCCATCCGACAGCTGGTGATTCCTCGAAAGGAAGAGCTCACCGAGTGGGGCGACCTCGATGCGAGCAAGGAAGCGGCGAACACGGTGGTGCAGGGGGTCCAGCACAAGTACCGCGATACGGCGCTCGTCCTGGCCAACAGCGTCTGCGGCGCCTACTGCCGCTACTGCTTCCGGAAGCGCCTCTTCATGGACGACAACGACGATACGGTGCATGACCTCGAACCCGCCTTTCGCTACATCGCGGAGCACGAAGAGGTGACCGACGTTCTCCTGACCGGCGGCGATCCGTTGATCATGAGCACCCCGAAGCTGTCGGGCATCATTGATCGCCTCGCGGCCATCTCGCACGTGCGGACGATCCGCATCGGGTCGAAGATGCCGGCGTTCAATCCGTACCGAATCGTGGACGATCCGGCGCTTCATCAGATGTTTCGCCACTACTCCACCGATCAACGCGCGATCTATCTCATGGCCCACTTCGATCATCCGCGCGAGCTCACGCCCATCGCCCGCGAAGGGATCCGTGTCGCCAAGGCCAACGGGGTACGAGTCGTGAATCAATGCCCGGTGATCCGCGGCATCAACGATGACGCGGCCACCTTGGCCGAGCTCTTCCAAGCGATGACGGTGTTGGGCGCCCCGCAGTACTACCTATTCCAGTGCAGGCCGACCGCCGGCAATTCCGCCTATGAGCTGCCCTTGGTCGAGGGATGGAAGCTGTTTAACGCGGCGCAACGACTCTGTTCCGGACTGTCCCGTCGCGCGCGCTACTGCATGTCGCACGCGTCGGGAAAGATCGAGGTGCTGGGAGTCGATGATGCGCACATCTACCTGCGCTATCACCGCGCGAAGAACCCGAGCGACCACGGCCGCGTGATGGTCTGTCATCGCGATGATCACGCCTATTGGTTCGATCAGCTCACCTTGATCAGCGAACCGCGGAGACCCGCCGTGCCGCGTTCGAGCATAGACGTTCAACCGATCACCGCCGCCTGAGCTGAACGTGCGAACGGAGAGCGAAAGCATGCTGGGAACCCCCACCCGTGGCGGTCGATCGGCCGGCGCCCTGCCCTCTCGAGGGGAAGTGGTCTCGACCGTGGTCGTCCCGCGACCGTCGAAGCCCGCGATGGTGGCCACGGCGTTCCCCGCGGCGACCGAGGCCGCGCTCGAAATCCTGCGCGCGGGCGGTAACGCGATCGACGCGGCCGCGGCAGCCGCGTGGGCGCTCGCCGTGTGTGAACCGAGTGGATCCGGGCTTGGAGGTCAGGCGACGCTCCTACTTCATCGGCCGCGGGAGGGATGCACCGTGCTCGACGGTCACTCGCACGGCCCGGCGGCGATCACGCGCCGCTCGGTGTCGCGGGCGGAGCAGCGTCGAGGGTGGAAGGCCTGCACGATCCCCTCCATGCCGGCCACGATCGGCAGTGCGGTCGAACGTTTCGGACGGCTGTCCCTCGCCGAGACGCTCGGGCCCGCGATCAGATTGGCTCACGACGGCGTCGTGGTGACGAGGCTGATGCGGCGACACATTCAGTGGTGCCGC
>CAZZAH010000474.1:0-3757 GCA_964652115.1 uncultured bacterium
CCACGAGCAGGAAGTCGCGCGCCCGCGTGCAAGCCACATAGAGGAGCTGCCGCTCCGTGTTGTAGATCTCTTCGAGGTCGGAGTCGTCTGCAACCGATTCGATGCGTGACTGAAGCGGCAGGACGTCGTCGTCGCACGCCATTACGACCACCGCACGGAACTCGAGTCCCTTGGCCAGGTGCATCGTGCTCACCGAAACGAAACCGCTCGCGGTCTCCACCTGCTCATCGAGCACCTTGCATGCGAGTCCAGCGGCGGCGACGGTCGACCGCGCTCGATCGAGCTGTTGCTCGGAGCGCACGAAGACACCGATCTCGTGCTGGAGCACGCCTTCGGCAGTGCGAGCCGCGAGCCAATGACTCACCGTGTTCGTTTCGTCGTCGCGGGTCGTGGCTTCGACAACGGTCGGGTCCGGGCCATTGAAGACGGAGATCGCGCCGCGGCGATCCTCGACGTTGCCGTCGAAGTCCGCGATCTCGGGCCCGAGCAGTCGATCGGCGTGACTCCGAATCTGATGCGACGTGCGGTAGTTGATCCGGAGATTGCGTGAGCGCCCGCGGATGTCGACGCCCAGCGACTTCCACGAGAACGGCTGCTGGAAGATGCGCTGGCCCAGGTCTCCGGCGAAGAAGAGGCTATTCGGCCACCCGGAGCCCAGCGCCGCGACGAAGCGGAGTTGCGAGACGCTAAGATCCTGGGCTTCATCGACCACGACGAAGTCGAAAGGGGCCATTCCAGCCTTCGCAAAGTGCTGGCCCAACCGCGTGAATATCTCCGCGCTCGTCGACAGTGACTGCTCGGCCAACTTCGCCCGCACTCCGGCGAAAACGCTCCAAAGACTCAGCCGTTGCTTCTCCGGCAAGCGAGTCTTCCGACCGAGGCGCGCGACGTCGCGGTACTCATCCCACGAAGCAAGCTGCCAGGCATCGACGATCTCGTCCCACTCGCTTTGGAGGAAGTGGAGGCTGAACTTCTGTTCCGTCGCCTGGGCCGACTGAGCTTCGAGATAACCTCGGATCTGCTCCCGAGAGGCGATGCGGACAGGTCCGACGACGCGCTCGTGGAGCCGTTTCGCGATCGCGGCGATCGCGACGACTTCCAAGCGCTCGGCCATGCGAGGCTCGTTTCCGATCAAGCGCCGCAGCTTTGTCCGAAGCGAATTCGCGAGCGTCTCGGAGAAGGTCGTGAGCAAGACTCGCGCGTCCGGATTCCTTCGCGCGAGGAACACCGCGCGGTGCAGGGCGACGATGGTCTTCCCCGTGCCCGCGGAGCCGGACACGCGGGCAGGACCACCGTAGTCCTTCTCCACCGCGTCGCGTTGCGCGGGATGGAGGAAGACCGTCCATTTCTCCCAGGGAAAATCGAGCGCGCGTTCAAGCTCCTCCACGTTCGCGACGACGCGGAAGCGCCGCATCGCGTCGGGATGTTCAAACGGACTCGCGGGCGTCGGCGTCGGCGCGGCGATTCTCGGCCGGGTTCCGGTCGCCAGATCTAACAGGGCCTCCGCCGCCTCACGAGGGAGGTGGTCCGAGAGATCGAGCAGCGAGTCTTCGGTGGCCTGCTTCACGGCATCGAGCCAGTCGAGCGGCACACCACAGATCAGCAGCGCGTCGTCCGATTCGTTCGCGAAGATCGGCCGCTTGGGCTTCGCCGGCGCGGAAACCTCGATGTACTTCGGGACGACGATCTCCTCGACGCGCTCTCGGATCTCCACGAGCTGCGCCGCGCCGGTCTTCGGGTGCGTCTCCAGCTTGCGCCGCTCCGCCCACGCGTAGGCCTTGTCGTGATGGTCGACGTAGCAGAGAAGCAGACTGCCAGGAGTGCGGTGGACGATCAGCCGGAGATCACCGCTCACGCGCACGGACCAGAAGTTCTTGTCCTTCGACTGGTCGAGCTTGTGGAAGCTCATCCCGGGGCTCGCGGGGTCGAGTTGAAGATCGAAGGCGGTGGTCTTGACGGACTTCTGCTCTTCGCCGGTGAGGCGGGCGAGGCTGTCGGTGAAGGTGTCGGCGATGCGGAAGTCCACGTGCTGGGCCGCCATCCTTTGCTCGGATCCGTATCACTAGGATTCCCGACTCGACCGACCACGATTATCCTGTCTTCACCCGGTCGAGGCGATCGTCACCGGTTCCGCCACTCAGCCTTTCGAGTGTGGACCTTGCCATTCGAGCGACACGAGCGTTGCTCCCAAGCGCCAGTGCAACTAACCTGTTGGCTACCTCGGGAGGCAACGTACGATTCGACAGAGCGCCCAAAGTCTGCAGTCCAGCGAGGACTTCGTCTTCGTCATCCAGCTGCAGTTGCCGCATTGCTCGATCCAGCTCCCGACGCGCCCAAGCCACCCGTTTTTCAACATCCCGCACACGAACTAGCTGCACCACTACGCGTCCGGCGGCTACGGCGAGAATGGACGCAAGCAGCAAATTCATCGTCGTCAGCATCGAGCCCGTCATCACGTCCCCTCCCCGGGACGCTCCCCGAACTTCGATTTAAGTCGGCGCTCACGGCTGCCAAGGAGTCCCCCCACCGCGATGAAAACAGCCGTCATCGCAGAGAGGACGTTTAAGATTCCGTATCCCTTGAGCCGTGCGCTCGCCGCGAACTCAATCTCCGGTCCCGCAGCATGTTCCAGCGCAGTTTCCTGTAGCATCATGTCCTGCTTCGTCAGCCCCAAGGTAAATAGCACGAGCACAGACAACACCATGATCACCGGATTGATGGCATACATGTGCCCGCGTGTATCGCTCTGTGACTCCTCCAATGCGGCCTCGATCATCAACAGTGCCGCAAACATCATCAGCTCGCCATGAGCAAACGCCTTTTCAAACGGGTGCTTCATCAGCATCACCCACTTGTACGCAGCGAATAGTAACAAAGTCATCGCCAGAGGCATGACAACCTTCCACGAAATCCACGCCTTGTCCCACTCTGACAGCTCAACCACTCTCACTCGTTCAAGTGCCCCCCCAAACGCTTCCCGCATTCCGGTCACTGTTCCTCCTCAGCCGAAAAGCCGCTTAACCGCGTCTACGAGCGACTCCACGTCCTTCAGCGCCACTTTCGTTCTGAGTCGATCAGGTGTCACCCCCCGGTCGGCAAATGCCTCCCGTAGCGACTTGTCCCCGAGAACGCTGAGGACCAGGACGGGCATCCCGCCCTCGGCGAGCTTCCTGAGTTCTCGCTCGTAGAAGACGAGGCCAGTTAGAATTCCATTTTTTGTAAGTTCGTTCGTATAAGTCTCGTCCTCTTCGGGGCTCTTTGTCGGAATCATCACATCAAGAATCACCGCGTCGTACCTGCGACCTGCGATCGCGCCCTTGGCTGCGGTGATCGTGCCGACAATGTCGACGTCAATCCCTGCCTGCTCCATCGCGATCACATATGGACGTAGATATGCCCTGTCATTGTCGAACCAGAGGACTCTCTTGTTCACTCAGCCTCCTTTCTATCTGTCGATTCTCGCCGGTGCTGCAGGCAAGTCGACGACGAAGATGGAGTGCCTGGGGCGGTCGGGATCAAGCTCCACGTGCAGCTCCCCTCCTATCGCAACCATTAGCCTCCGGGCGATCCATAGACCTAACCCGATGCCACCATGATGGCGCGGCGTCGTCGCCATCACGTGGCCTCGCTCGAACTTTTCGAAGATGCGTTTCCTCTCCTCGGGACGAATCGGCTCCCCCAAGCTCTTTATCTTCACGGCACCGCGCTCCGGCTGAGCCTCGATCCCACAGGCGATCTGAATGCTGCTGTCCTCGTC
>CAZZAH010000475.1:0-3743 GCA_964652115.1 uncultured bacterium
GGCGACCGTTCCGAATCGCGAGCAGCAGCTCGGTCGCGTCACTGGGGTCCATCGATTCGCCTTTCCGGATCCCTAGGATCCGAGTCGATCCAACCGCGCCCGGAGCTCCGCCAGCGTGCGTCCGGTTTCGGACGCCGGATCCACGCCCGCCTTCTCCCGAACCGATTCCGCCTCGAGAAACGTCGCTCGCGCGGCGGACTCGTCTGCCTGGTCGAGCTCCAGCTCCTCCCGGACGCAGAGCAGCTTGGTCAGCTCGGCGAGGTCTCCCAGCTCGCGACGGATGGCCAGCGCAGCTTCGAGGTGGCGGCGCGCGGCACCGAGGTCGCCCCGCTCTCGGTGAAGATCGCCCAGATCGGCCAGAATTGCGCTTTCGAAGCGGCGGTGGCCCAGCTCCCGGTGAATGTTGACCGCGTCATTGTAGTAGCGCATCGCCTGGTCGAGCTCACCATTGACCTGATGAATCAGGCCGAGGTTCGCCAGCGCGATTCCCGTACTCCTTCGATTCCCCACCGCGAGATGAAGGTCAAGCGCAGCCTGGAAGCAGCGCCGCGCTGCCTCCACCTCGCCGCACTCGTGGTGAGCGGTCCCGAGATTGTTGAGCACGATGCCCTGCATGCGCCGATCCTCGAGCTCGCGCGCGACTCCCAGCGCCTCGGTCCAACATCGCTTGGCGTCATCCAACCGCCCGTCGAGGCGGTTCAGCTCGCCGGTCGCGCTCAGGATGAACCCCTCCATGCGTCGATCGTGGAGCTCATGGCTGAGGGCCAACGCGGCCTCGGCATGTAGACGTGCTTCCGTCAGTCTGTTCGCGAGGGTGAGCAGACGGACCAAAGTGTCGCGCGCCTTCAGCTCCGCCGTTCGGTTGCCGGATGCTCCGAAATGCGCGAGAGCCGCCTCGACATGGGCTGTCGCCTCGGAGGGACGTCCTGCATACCGTTCTCCGTTGGCGAGGATCATCATCACCTGCGCTTCCTCTTCCGCCGTCAGCGTGGTCCCGCGCAGGATGGTATGCCCCAAGTCGACCGCGAGCGCGAAGGGCCCCGCCTCCGAGAAGAGCATCCAGAGCGTGCGATACAACGACGCCGCGGTCGGACCATCCGCGCGCTCGACCGCGCGCCGGCAAGCTTGGACCAGGTTCGAGAACTCGGGTTCGAGCGCCTGTCGCCCTCCACCGGCTTCCCCCGCGGCGCGTAACGCACGACCGAAGGCTCGACCATGCCGCGCGAACCAGATGCTGTGCCGGTCGAGGACCGCAGTCTCCGTCTCGACGCTCGCGCCGTCGGGCGCGCGTTCGTGAGCTTGGGCGAGCTGAAGGCGCGCGTACTCCTGCACGCTCGTCAACATCCCGAAGCGAAGGACGACGGGACCTCCGCGCGTCACCGGCTGGGTGACCGAAGTACGAAGGAGGCTCCGATCGACCAGAGATTGGAGCAGATCGATCACGCCTGCGTCTCGGCGTGCTTCATCAAAGGCGAGGACCGCCTCCGCCGCCTCGAGCGTGAACCCACCTTGAAAGACTGAACACTGCGCGCACGCGGTGCGCTGGACCTCGCTCAGGAGCTCCCAGGAGGCGGCGATCGTCCCAAGCAAGGTCTCGTGGCGCGCGGTGGCGCCACCGGTCAGGAGGCTGAAGCGCTTCCGCATCTGCTGAACGATCTGCGCCGCGCTCATCACGCGGATTCGCGCGGCGGCGAGCTCGATCGCGAGCGGCATGCCGTCAACCAAGCGTACGAGCTCCTGCACCGAGGCGGCATCGGCTCCGCTGCACTCGAAGTCTGGTCGGAGCCACCGGGCTCGAGTCTCGAATAGCTCCACCCCCGCGGCCGGGGAGAGGGAGTCGAGGCGCTGGACCTTCTCCTCGGTCTCGAGCCCCAGGTGCTCGAGGCTGGTCACCAGAAACCGCGCTTCACTTGAGCGAGAGAGGCAAGCGCGCGCCAGTGCCGCCGTGATCGCGCGAACATGCTCGGTGTTGTCGAGGACGATGAGGCAGCGCCCCCGGGCCGCGATCAGCTGTGAGAGCTGCGTGATCGGATCACCACGACCGAGCTCGGTGGCGAACACGCGCGCGATCGTCCGCGCGAACCTGTGATCGTCGCGCGCGTCGCTCAGATCGCAGAAGCAAACCCCGCCCGGCCAGCGATCGAGAGAGCGCCACGAGTAATGCAGCGCCAGCCGTGTCTTGCCCATTCCCGCCGCGCCGACGAGCGTGACCAGCCGCGCGCCGCCATCCAGGACTCGCTCCAGGTCCGCGAGCTCAACCTCTCGTCCGATGAACGCGTCGCGCTCTGCGATCAGGCCGCCGGCGATGCGACCGGCGCGACCGAGCACTTGAGGGTGAATCCTCGGTGCGAGGTCGGACAGCGCTTCGATCACCTCCTCGGCGGCCGAGAACCTCCGATCGGGCTCGCGCTCGAGGCAGCGGAGAAGCGCGGCCTCCCAACGCGAATCGAGCTCCGGGCGAAGCGCGCGCGGCGAGGGCGCCGCCTCGGTCGCGCGATGTCGCGCCGCTTCGATCGACGGATCGCTTCCCCAGGGCAGAGCACCGGTGACCATCTCGAACAGCACGAGGCCGAGGGCATAGAGATCGGCCGCCGGCCCCACCTCGTCGCCGAGCACCTGCTCCGGAGCCATGTACGGCGGCGTTCCGAAGACCAGATCCGGAGCTTCGGCGCGATCGAGTGACTCGCGGCCATGCGCGAGCGCGATTCCGAAGTCGGTGATCACCGCGTGCTCGCCGTCGCTTCGCTCGACCAGGAGGACGTTGCTCGGTTTGAGGTCGCGATGAATGACCCCAGCTCGGTGGGCCGCGCCGAGCCCCGCGGCCATCTGCTTCGCCAATCGGAGAGCCCGCTCGATCGGAAGCGCAGGCTCCTCGCGCAATAGATCGGCGAGAGTGCGACCGGAGAGAAGCTCCATGGAATGGAACCAGGCCTCTCGGCCATCGATCGCGTGGCATCCGAGGTCGTACATGCGGCAAACGTTCGGATGCCAGACGGAGCGAGCGAGCATCCCTTCCAGCTGCAGGCGTCGACGGGCGTCGGCGGTATCGCTGGTGAGAGGAAGCACCTTGAGCGCAACCGGGATCGAGAGCTCCTGGTCCCACGCCTCATACACCTCGCCCATGCCGCCCCGGCCGAGAAGGCGAATGATGCGGTAGCGTTCGGCGACCTGCTCGTCTCGCGCGAAGCGGGGAAGCGAAGGGCCTGCGAGGACACCGAGCCACTCTGTCGGCGGTTCTTGCCGCTCGGGACTCCGCAGACACGCCGCCAGAAGTGAGAGAAGCTCGTCCCGCATGGCGTCGTCATCGCCGCAGGCGCATCGGGCGAAGTCGAGTCGCTGACCTTCCGACAGCTCCATCGCCTCTTCGACCAGGAGGTGCAGTTGCTCCCACTGTTCCGGCGTCATGCTTCTCCAGTGGAGGTCGAAGCTTCCCCAACGCGGCGAACCATCCGGGTCGACCGCGGCCTCGTCAAGGTTTTGGAAAGAGGCGGGAAGAGCTTAGCACCCCAGGTCCGGCCATGCGCTCATGCGCAGGATTGGTCGACCTGCCCTGGCCACTGGAGCGTGGGCTAAGAAAGGCCGAGCCGTTCTCGCGGCATTCGGCGCTTATGGGGCCGACAAACCGACGTGGAACGGCCCGAGCGGGGACGCCTCGCATCGACGGACCGCGTGGGAGCTCTGGAATCCGAGTGCCTCGAAAAAGGAGAGAAGATGAAGCGAACCCTACTGCTCGTCGCGGCTGT
>CAZZAH010000476.1:0-3742 GCA_964652115.1 uncultured bacterium
GTCAATACCGCGTGTCCGAGTGTTCGCCAACGAGAAGAGCCATTCCGCCGGCCGCGGTCATCGCCGCAAGCCCGGGATACGAGCCGAGCCGCACGAAGAAGAGCTTGCTGGTGTCGCCGGGTCGGCCGAACTGCGGCGTTTCTAGCCCGAAGCCGATCGAGAGGTAGTCGGCGGTATTCAGGCTCAGCGTGCTTGACCAAAACGGACGGTGGTATCCGGATCCGCCCTGCACCGCCACGATCGGGCCTGCGGCCAGCTCGACGCTCGCGGCTCGCCCGAGCCAGTGGCGCGCGCGTGGCTTGAGCGCGAGGCGATCTTGCATGCCGTCGATCGTCGCCTCCGCGCCGAATCCGCCGGCCCACGATGGGCCAACGTTGCGCATGAAGCCGAACCCGAGCACCAACGCGGTCTCGTATTCGTCCGACTCGGCGGTGGTACGGTCGATGCGATCGAAGATGTACACGGGTCTTGGCTCCGGACGGTGCCGCTCCGGCTGACGCGCGATGCCGCACTCGACGATCGCCCATGAGCGCCTCAAGCCGGGTGCGCCTCGGAACGGGCTGGTCCGCGCCTCGAGGCGGGCCGCGGTGGTCGAGTCGAGCACGGCGAACGGATCCCAGGGATGCGCGGACCGCGCCGGCTCGATCGAACTTGACCAAGCGGCGGACGCACCGATCCCGAGAAGGACGATGAACAGGGAGAGCGTGCGGAATGTACGAGGAGCTCGCATGGCTGCCTCCGGAAGCGGTCTCCACATGCGGCGCCTGCGCGCCGCGGCCGACACGAGCGTGCGCCGCCGGGACCGCAGCGTCAAGGTCCGCTAAGGAATCGCGACCGCTTTCGAGCGCCGCCCCAGCGCTACTTCTGCCCGAGGATCTGCCGCGCGATGACGAGCTTCTGCATTTCGCTCGTGCCTTCGTAGATCTCGGTGATGCGTTGGTCGCGGTAGTAGCGTTCGACCGCGTATTCCTTGATGTAGCCGTAGCCGCCGTGGATCTGGAGCGCGTTCGAGCAGACCTCGCGCGCGATGGTCGACGCGAAGAGCTTCGCCATCGATGCTTCCTTCGTGTACGGCTTGCCGCTGTCCTTGAGGAAGGCGGCGTTTCGGATCAGCGCGCGCGCCGCCTCGATCTTGGTGTCCATCTCGGCCAGCATGAACTGGATCGCCTGGAAGTCGGTCAGCGCCTGGCCGAACTGACGCCGCGTCTTCGCGTAGCTCACTGCCTCGGCGAAGGCGCCCTCCGCGATGCCGAGCGCCTGTGAAGCAACGCCGATGCGGCCGTTGTCGAGCGCGCTCATCGCCACCTTGAAGCCTTGCCCCTCGGGGCCCAGGCGCTGCGTGGCGGGGATGACGCAGTCCTCGAAGACCACCTCGGCGGTGTCGGACGCGCGGAGCCCCATCTTGTCCTCGGTCTTGCTGACGCGGAAGCCTGGCGTCCCCTTCTCGACCAGGAAGGCGGTGACGCCGCGATGCAGCGCGTCGGGCGTGTCGGCGGTGCGCGCGAGCACGAGGAAGAGGTCGGCGATGGTGCCGTTGGTCACGAACATCTTGGTGCCGTTGAGCACATAGCCATCGCCCTTCGCCTCGGCCTTGAGCGCGAGCCGAGCGGCGTCGCTGCCCGACTGCGTTTCGGTCAGGCAGAACGCGCCGAGCCAGTTGGTCGAGAGGAGCGGCAGGTACTTCTTCTTCTGCGCTTCGTCGCCGAAGAGCACGATCGGATAGGCGCCGACCGAGTTGTGAACCGAGAGCACGATGGCAAGCGCAGCGCAGACCTTCGACATCTCTTCGATCACTGCGCTGTAGCACGCGGCCGAAATGCCGGCGCCGCCATACTCCTCGGGGATGAGGAGCCCGAAGAGCCCCTGCTCTTGCAGGCTTCGGATTTGTTCGATCGGAACGCGCTTCTCCTCGTCGAGCGCCTTCGCGATGGGACGGACCTCCGCCTCCATGAAGGAGCGGACCATCTCGAGCACCATCTTCTCTTCGTCGTTGAAGGAAAAGTTCACGCTGATCTCCGCTTCGTCTCGCCTGCCCGTTGGCCGGTGTCCCTCGTCACTTGCCGATCAACGCGCGCGCGATCACGATGCGTTGGATCTCGCTCGTGCCCTCGTAGATCTCCGTGATCTTGGCGTCGCGGAAGTGGCGCTCCGCCTCGTACTCCTCGACGTAGCCATAGCCGCCGTGGATCTGAACGCCTTCGTCCGCCACCTCGACCGCCACGCGCGAGGCGAAGAGCTTCGCTCGCGCCGCCGCTGCCGCGTAGTCGACACCCTGATCTTTCATGTGCGCAGCCGTGAGCGTGAGGAGGTGCGCGGCCTCGAGCTTGGTCGCCATCTCGGCCAGCTTCCAGCGGATGCCCTGGAAGCTCGAGAGCGGCTGATCGAACTGCTGCCGCGTCTGCGCGTACGCGAGGGCTCGCTCATAGGCGGCGCGCGCGATCCCGACTGCCTGGGCCGCGATGCCGATGCGTCCGCCGTTCAACGTCTCCATCGCGATCTTGAAGCCGCGATTGACCGCGCCCAGGTGATTGAGCGCGGGGATGCGCACCGTGTCGAAGACGATCTCGCTGGTGGCGGAGGCACGGATGCCCATCGTCTTCTCGCGCGTGCCGAGCTTGACCCCGTCGCGCGTCTTCTCGACCACGAAGGCCGAGATGCCGCGCGTCTTGGACGGTGGATCAGTCGAGGCGTAGACGATGAAGGCGTCGGCGTAGTGCCCGTTGGTGACGAAGATCTTCGTTCCGTTCACGATCCAATCGTCGCCGTCGCGAACGGCGGTGGTCTTGGTCGCGCCCGCGTCGGAGCCTGCCTGCGGCTCGGTCAAGCAGTAGGCGCCGAGCCAACGCCCGGAGGCGAGCGGCTTCAGGAACGCTTCCTTCTGCTCGTCGGTGCCGTTCTCGGCGATCGGATGGCAGACGAGCGAGTTGTTGACCGACATGATGACGCCGGTCGAGGCGCAGCCGCGCGAGATCTCCTCGAGGGCCAAGACGTACGAAACGGAGTCGAGCCCCGCGCCGTCCCATTTCGGGTCGACCATCATGCCGAGGAATCCGAGCTCGCCCAGCTTCTTCACCGCCTCGACCGGAAAGGAGCGCGCCTCGTCCCAGTGACGAGCGTTCGGCACGAGCTCTTTCTCGGCGAACTCGCGCGCGGTGTCGCGGATCAGGATCTGCTCTTCGGTCAACGAGAAGTCCACTCGTGCACTCCTAATCCATGGGCGTGAGCGACCACCCTCCTCGCGGCCGAGGGGAGGTCGCGCGCTTACAGAAGAGGCGACCCTAGGGTCGCCTCCCACTTACTCGCCGTATTCGTAGAAGCCGCGGCCCGTCTTCCGACCGAGCCGTCCGGCTTGGACCATTTTGCGGAGCAAGGGACAGGGGCGGTACTTGTCGTCGCCCAGGCCGTGATGCATCACCTCCATGATGTGGAGGCAAACATCGAGTCCGATGAAGTCGGCCAGGGTGAGCGGCCCCATCGGATGATTCATGCCGAGCTTCATCACGGTGTCGATCGACTCCTTGGTCGCGACCCCTTCCATCAGGCAATAAACCGCCTCGTTGATCATCGGCATGAGCACGCGATTCGACACGAAGCCGGGATAGTCCTGCACCTCGACCGGCGTCTTGCCGAGCTCGCGGGTCAGACCTTCGACCGCCTTGTAGGTCTCGTTCGAGGTCGCGAGCCCGCGGATGATCTCGACCAGGGTCATGACCGGCACCGGATTCATGAAGTGCATTCCAAT
>CAZZAH010000477.1:0-3741 GCA_964652115.1 uncultured bacterium
GGTCCGCGCGTTCCTCCGCGCCTACTTCGACTGCGATGGCCACGCCGGCAAGCAGGGCGTGATCCTAAGCTCGCGCAGCGAGCGGATGATCGAGCAGACGCAGCTTTTGCTGCTCAACTACGGCATCCTGAGCCGCGTCCGGCCTCAGCGGGACGGCTGCCATCACCTGCACGTCGCCGGCAACTCAGCTCGGCTGTTCGCGGAAAAGATCGGCTTCGGGCTCGAGCGCAAGCGGCAGGCATTGAGCGCCTATCTGAACGCGCATCGGTGGTTCAAGGCGGAGGAGTGGACCGACCAGGTGGTCGCGATCGAGCACGACCACGCCGACGTCTACGACATCTCGGTCGAGGAGACCCATCGCTACGCGGCGCAGGGCTTCATCAACCACAATTCCTACTGGCACTCGCGCATCATGACGCAGCACGTGCTCGACGATGCCGAGGTGGTCGACTACGCCGATCACTGCTCCGGCGTCTTCGCCATGCCGCCGGGCCACTTCAATCCCTACAAGGTCGGGCTCGAGCTCTGGCGCGACATCGAGCGCCGCTGGGATCGCGGCCAGTTCGGCAAGGAGTGGGAGGACTGCGACGATTACGAAACGCGGCTCCAGTGGGACACGGCCGCGGGCAAGGGGCGCGAGAAGCTCTTCGAGGTCCGTCGCCTCTACAACGACATCACCTTCATCGACACCTTCCTCACCCCCGACTTCTGTGATCGCACGCAGCTTTTCGTCTACAAGTGGAACGAGCGCACGCGCAGGCTCGAGATCTCGGACCGCGAGTTCTACCACATCAAAGAGCAGCTGCTCTTCTCGCTGACCAATGCCGGCCAGCCGATCGTGCGGGTGGAGGACGGCAACTTCGAGAACCGCGGTGAGCTGCTCCTGGTGCACGACTTCCAGGGGGTCGAGCTCGACGTCAACTACGCGCGCGACACCTTGAGGAACCTCGCCCTCCTCTGGTCGCGGCCCTGCAACCTCAGGACCCAGACGAGCGAGAAGGAAAAGCTCTTCACCCACGATGGCCAGGAGTTCAAGGAGCGGACGCTCTAGAACCTTGGAAGTGAGTCAGGACGCGGTCGGAAACGAGGTGGACGTCAACCGCCCCTCTCGGCCATCCTTCGGCCGTGCCTCGATTCGACCCCTTCCCCAACCTCAAAGCGCTTCGCCCTTATCTCAAGCGCTATCGCCGTGACCTCGGCGCGGGCTACGCGCACCTGCTCGCGAAGACCGCGCTCGAGCTCTCGATTCCGATGCTGCTCAAGCATGGCGTCGATCAGGTGGCGGCCGGCGCGACCGTGCGCTCGCTCGGCACGACCGCGGGCTGGATCCTCCTCGCGAGCGCGGGCGCGGGCTTCTTCATGTACTGGATGCGATGGATCATCATCGGCACCTCGCGGAAGATCGAGTACGACCTCAGGAACGACTTCTTCGGCCACCTCGTGACCCTGTCGGTCCCCTTCTTCCACCGGAACCGCACCGGCGACCTGATGGCGCGCGCCACCAACGACCTCAACGCGGTGCGCGACGTGGTCGGCCCCGGCGTGATGTACGCGCTCGGCACCCTGACCTCGGTCATCGCCTCGGTCTTCCTGATGGCGCGGATCGATTGGCCGCTCACCTTGGCGGTGCTCGTCCCCTTCCCGATCATGGCGTACTTAGTCGCGCGCTTCTCGCAAGAGGTGCATCGCCGTTCGCTCGTCGTTCAGGACGAGTACGGCGTGCTGCAGAACGCGGCGCAGGAAAACATCGCCGGCATCCGCGTGGTGCAATCGACCAATCAGGAAGCGGCGGAGATCCGCTTCTTCACCGAGCGAAGCCAGGCCTACCTCGAGGCGAACGTCGCGCTCATCCGCTATCGCTCGCTCTTCTTCGCCACCGTCGCCGCGGTGGTCGGGACCGGCGCGCTCGTGCTCCTCTGGGTCGGCGGCGTGCGCGTCATCGCGGGCAAGATGACCTTGGGCGAGATGGTGGCGGTGATGGCGTACCTCTCGCAGCTCACCTGGCCCTTCATCGCCACCGGCTGGGTCGTGTCGTTGCTGCAGCGCGGCGAGGCGGCGATGCAGCGCATGCGCGAGATCTGGAGCACGACGCCCGACGTTCCCAGCGGCGAGGCGATGCTCCCTCGTCCGGTGCGCGGCGAGATCCGCTTCGAGGGCGTCGGCTTTCACTACGCGGAGGAGAAGGCGGTGCTTCAGGGCATCGACCTCGTCGTGCCGGCCGGCTCGACCCTCGCCATTGTCGGCCGCACCGCTTCGGGCAAGAGCTCGCTCATCAGCCTGATCCCGCGCCTTTACGACCCGAGTGAAGGTCGCGTGCTCCTCGATGGACACGATGTGCGGGCGCTCAACCTCGCGAACCTGCGTGACGCGATCGGCGTCGTGCCGCAGGACGGCTTCCTCTTCTCCGACAGCTACCTCAACAACGTGCGCTTCGGCCGCGAGGACGCGAGCGAGGAAGAGGTCTGGCGCGTGCTCGCGATGGCGGGCCTGGACGACGAGGTGCGCGGCTTTCCCAAGGGGCTCAAGACCAGGGTCGGTGAGCGAGGCATCACCCTCTCCGGCGGCCAACGGCAACGCACCGCGCTCGCCCGCGCTCTGCTCAAGGATCCGCCGGTCCTGATCCTCGACGACGCGTTGGCCGCGGTCGACAAGGAGACCGAGGCGAAGCTCCTGGAGACGCTCCGGCAGGTCGGCCATCGGCGGACGTTGATCGTGATCGCGCACCGCATCTCGACCGTGCGCAATGCCGATCAGATCGTAGTGCTCGATGGCGGACGCATCGTCGAGCGCGGCACGCACGAGGAACTGATGGCGCGCGGCGGGCTCTACGCCGAGATGGTGCGCCGGCAAGCGCTGGTCGAGGCATTGGAGGCGGCCGATGTTGGGCCGTAAGCCGAAGAAGAAGCGGGTCGAGCTCGATCCGGAGACGCAGGCGGCAGCGGAAGAGGCGGGCGTCGAAGCGGAGCTGATGCAGGCGCCCAAGCTCGATCGAAAGGTGCTGGCGCGGCTCTTCGTCTACGTCAAGCCGTACAACCGGCAGGTAGTCGTGGCGGTGATCCTGCTCCTGCTCCTCTCGGGCGGAGAGCTTCTCTTTCCTCTTCTCACCCAGCGCGCGATCGACGACTACATCCGTCCGGGCAAGCTCGGCGGGCTCTATGCGATCACCGCGATCTATCTCGGGCTCCTTCTCGCCGTCTTCGGCCTGCGTTACTGGCAGACGGTGCTGACCCAACGCATGGGGCAGAAGGTGATGCACGACCTTCGCTCGCGCATCTTCGAGCACCTCGAGCGGCTGCACTTAGGCTACTTCGAGAAGAATCCGGTCGGCCGCATCATGACGCGCATCACGAGCGACGTGGAGGTGCTGAACGAGCTCTTCACCTCGGGGCTGGTGTCGATCTTCGGCGATCTTCTGACCCTGATCGGGATCGCGGTCGTGCTGCTGGTGCTCAACTGGAAGCTCGCGCTGGTCACGCTGCTGGTGGTGCCGCTCCTCTCGACCGCGTCGATGATCTTCCGCGCGAAGGTGCGCGTCGCTTACGCCCAGACCCGCCTCAAGATCTCGGCCATCAACTCCTTCTTGCAGGAGAACATCGTCGGGATCGCGCTGGTGCAGCTGTTCAACCGCGAGGCGCGGCACAAGGCGCAGTTCGACGACCTCAACACGGGGCATCGCGACGCGTTC
Organism: uncultured bacterium; assembly: GCA_964652115.1. GTDB lineage: Bacteria > Eisenbacteria > RBG-16-71-46 > CAIMUX01 > CAIMUX01 > JADJQY01. Next base: position 3,686 of record CAZZAH010000477.1, read on the forward strand.
TTGCGGAGCGTCTTCTACTACTCGGTCTTCTTCCCGGTGGTCGACTTCCTCGAGTA
>CAZZAH010000478.1:0-1247 GCA_964652115.1 uncultured bacterium
CTTCTCGCCGGTCACCGCGAGCGACTCGATCTCGAGCGCTTGCCCCGCACCGAAGAGCGACTCGAGTGCGGCGCGAAGCTCGGCCGCGGGCGTGAACGCGCCATAGGTGCGAAGGCAAAGCGCCCCGGCCGCATCCTGGTGCAGCGCGAACTGCGGAATCGCGAAGGGCCGCAGCGCGTGCGTGAGCTCGATGTTGTTGATCCAACGTCCATCGCTCGTGCGAAAGCGCACCGGCGGGCGACCTACGAGCTCGACAAGGACCGGCGTCCCTTCGTGAAAGCGAAGCGAAGCCGAATCACCGGTCCGATAGCGAAGGAGCGGCAGGCAGAAGTTGAAGCCGCCGGTGAGCGTCACCTCGCCGCGTTCGCCCGCGCGTGCCGGCATGCCTTCGGCATCGAGCAGCTCGACGAAGAGCCGAGGCTGGAGCAGCACGTGTCCGCCGGCCGCGGGATCGTGCACGCCGATCGGCCCCGCTTCGTTCATCGAGTAGATGTCGATCACGGGGCAACCGAAGCGCGCCACGAGCGCATCACGCAGGCCGGGCGAAAGCGCCATCGACGTCGACACCAGCGCACGCGGCCGCACGCTCGTCGAAAGCGTGAGAAGCTCGCCGAAGGAGATCGGATCGCCGGTCACGATCTCGGGCTTGAGCGCATCGAGGTAGCGTCCGCGATCGTCGGGATCGCGCCAATCGTTCGGGTGAAGGTTGATCTTGGCCAGGCCCGATTCGTCCATCGTCGGCGTAACCGAGACGTAGGTGAAGCAGCTCGACTGCCAGCCCAGCAGCACGACGCCCGTCTCGCCGCGGCCATGCCGCAGCTCGATTCCGAAGCGGCGATACGCGCGCTTGTGAAAGGCCAGGTAGCTCGCCGCCACCACCGGATGCGAGGCGAGCAGCAACGGATGCCCGGTCGTGCCGCTCGTCCGGAAGTTGATCAGGCGATCGATCGGTGCGTCATCGGGCACGAAGCGCGCGATGTCTCGGCCGAGATCGCCGCGGTCGATGGTCGGCAGGCTCGCGAGGGAACGAGAGGGCGTGCCGTAGCGCCGATAGAACGGCACCTGCTCGCAGCAATACTCGACGAACGACTCGAGCCACGCGGGCTGGCCGCTCTCGGGCCAACCGACCTCCGCGGTCAGCACCTCACGCTCGAAAGCACGCACGCGCTCGACGTCCTCGGGCTCGAGTCGATTGCCGCTCTCGTTGCGGTAGATCGGCGCGTGCGGATGCTCGCGGAGGAAGCGCA
>CAZZAH010000478.1:1347-3706 GCA_964652115.1 uncultured bacterium
AGCCGGTCTTCGGCTTGCGCCTTCGTCTCGCCGGCGGGTCGATAGCCGACGCGCGCCAGGGTCAACCGCACAAGCTCCTCGCGTCGATCGGGATCGGTCACGAACTTTCCCGCCGCGAGATGCTCGGCCAACGCGCCGGCCTCCTCGCGAAGAAGCGTGAGCAGCGCGTCGGAGGAGAGCTCCGCGCGCGCAAACCATGGGTCGGCGAGAAGCCAGCAGAGAAGAAGCGTGACCGCGAGGCGATTCCGGTCCTGCTTCGCGTCGGCGCCCTCGAATGCTTGAAGGTCCATCAGCGGCAGAGTGTGGCCGAGTCGTGACATCAGATCGTGAACGACCGCCGCGACGTGGACGCGACCGTTTTTCCCGATCCGCGGCTCGGTCAGAAAGTCCTCGGGCGTTTCGGTCACCCGATGCACCAGGCTTTCGAGGGTAGGGCCTTCGCGTTCCATCAGGCGACGAACTTTCCGAAGTGCTGCGTGCTGAGGCAATTCTCGCAGGACGCGGGTGCCGCGAGGCGCTTGGCCTTGCGCATGCGGTTGGGCAAGGCGAGCAGCGCTTCGACCGAATCGAGCTCGCGCATCGGAACGCCGAGCGTGTCGGCGGTGAAGCTGCACGGGGCGACCTGCCCCTCGGTGTCGATGAAGAGGAAGCGCTCGCCCGGACCGCAGTCGCCGACCGGCAGCGCCTCATCGCGCGAGCTCGCCAGGATGCGGCGAAGGTACGCCGAGCCGCCACCGAGCTTGACCTTGCGGTCGGCCAGCACGGTGCGAAGCGCGGGCAGTCTGCCCGCGAGCGACTCCGCATCGACCGGACGCAGGCGATGATCCGGATAGAACTCCGGTCGATCGACGCCACCGAGCTGATTGACGGTGATCTCGTCGATGCCCCAGCTCGCGAGCTCGAAACAGAGGAGCTCGAAGTCGTCGATCGTGTCGCGCATCAAGACGACGTTGGCCCGCAGACGAGGACGTTGGCCCTCCTCGCCGGCCGCGCGTGCTTCTGCAAGGAGCAGCGTGACGCCACGACGCAGTCGCGCGAACCCGCCCGGCCAATCGCGGAGCCGCTCGTGCGTCGGCGCAAGCCCATCGACGCTGATCGTGAGCTCCGAGTAGTGCGCGCGGATGTGCTCGCGCGTCGCGTGCGAGCCGAGGCCGGTCCCATTGGTGGTGGTGCTGACGCGGAGACCCAGGAGATCGGTGAACTGCCGCGTCAATCCCGGCAGATGATCCCAGAGCAGCGGCTCGCCGCCGAGCCAGCTCACGAGCACGTCATCCCCGGTCTTGCGTCGATAGCGGGAGAGCACTTCGCCGAAGGCGGCGACGGCAGCAGGATCGGCCTCGCGCCGCTCGCGCGGTAGCGTTCGATCGAACGCGCAGAATGGGCAGCTGAGGTTGCAGCGTTCGGTCACGCGCCACAGAACGATCATTCCACTTCCTCGCCGTACTGCGCGCGGCTGAAGTCGCGCGCGAAGGCCACCAGCTCTTCCCACGAGGCGACCGGATACACCCGCCAACCCTGGGTGTCTCTCGCCCGGCGAATCGTCTCGTACGAACCGCCCTGATGCGCAGAGGCCTCCCAGTTCGCCAGCAGGTTTAGCACGAACGTCCCACCACCGCGAGCCCGCTCGAGCGCCATGGCGGCCACATCCCATCCCTGCTTGCCCCGTTCGTCCTTGTCGAAGAGGGTCGACACTCCGTCATCGGAAATGACAAGGATGTGGACCGGGCGATCGCTCGGCTTGCGGTGCTCGTAGGTACGCCGCAGCATCGGAATGGGAAAGGCGGTGGCGCCGCCGTAGTAACCGGTGAGCACGCGGAGAATCGCCTCCTCGTCGCGCACGAAGCCGTCGGTCGAGGTCACCTGTTCGCGTGCGCTCCAAAGCGTCGCTTGCACACGCGCGCCTCCACGAAGCGCCGACAAGCAGAGGATCGCGCCGGCGAGCGCGGGATAGGAAAGCATGCGCTGCGGATTCGCCATCGAGCCTGAGCTGTCGACGTAGAGATCGAGGTCGATCGGCGCACGCTTCTCCTCGCGCCCTTCCGTGGTGCCCCAGACACGTTGCACCGTGGTCATGCCGGGAACGACGCGCGGGCTTTGCAGGATCGTCTGAATCCAGTCCGCTTGGTCGACCGGCTGGCCGAAGTCCCAGGGCTCGAGCCCCTCGGGCAGCGGATCGGCGCCTTCGGGAATGCGGCGGCTCGGGAAGGGGATCAAGCTTCGGCTCGCCTTCTCACGGTAGTAGCGCACCGCCGCGTCGTGATCGGAGACGTTGATCCCCATCGCGCGCAAAATCTCGCCGTACTGGAAGGGGTCGCGCGCCTGGCCGCGTGCGGGCGCGTTGCTCTCGACCTCGGTCGGC
>CAZZAH010000479.1:0-2286 GCA_964652115.1 uncultured bacterium
CGCGCGCGCTCGCGATGAAGCCCAAGGTGCTCCTCTTCGACGAGCCGACCTCGGCGCTCGACCCGGAGAAAATCTCCGAGGTCCTCGACGTCATCCGCGCGCTCGCGCACGAAGGGATGACGATGCTGATCGTCACGCACGAGATGGGCTTTGCCCGCGAGGTGGCGCAGCAGGTCTGCTTCCTCGATCACGGCAGGTTGGTCGAGGTGGGGCCGCCGGAGCAGATCTTCGGCGCGCCGCGCGAAGAGCGGACGCGGGCGTTTCTCGCGCGGGTGCTCTAGCGCCTAGCGAAGGCAGCGCCGAGGAACGCCGCGGTCTGCTCGGTTACATCGCGCAGGCTGCGAGCGGTCGACGGCGCGGCGTGCGTGACCTCGGCGATTCCGCGAAAGGCTGCCGCCGCGAAACCGTACGTCGTGAAGTGCGCGTGATGCATGCCCTCGGTCTTTTCCAGCTGCAGCTTCGCCATGTGTAAGCTGCGGAGCAACGTGAAGTCGGGGGCCATGAACGGATCCAGCTCCTCGTAGAAGTGAAGAAGCGGCGGTATACGCGCGCCCGCATCAAAGGACTGCGCCCGGCGGAACGGCTCGACCGCGCTCGCAGTGCCGATCCCTCCGTCTAAGCTGACGATCGCCCTCACTCGCGGGTCTCTCATCGCGAGCAGGAGCGCGGCCCGCGCGCCGAAGCTGTGCCCAACGACGCCGAGGCGCTTCAGATCGACGCGGAACGCGGCTGACACCATCCCGATCGCGGCGGCGAGCTCCGAAGCCTGCGTTTCGGCGAGAACACCCACCTGGTCCTCTCGTTCGAGCGGGATGCGGAGCATGGGCGACGGCGTGGTCGCCACCACGAATCCCTGACTGGCGAGGTACTCACACAGCACCGCCTGGTCGGCCGCGTCCTGACCGTTCCCCTGCGCGACCAGCACGAGCGGAGCCTCGCGGTCGAGTGGAGGTGCAGACTGCGTCGCGTAGAGGGGGCTCGCCAAGAGACTGTCGATGGTCGATGAAGCCACCCCGGTCTGCGCGAGGAACGAGGCCAACGACTTCCCATCGTCGGCGAGGTAGTCCCGAAAGACAATTCCGCTGCGGCCACTCGCGGCCGGATACCACGTATGGACCGCTCCGCCCGCCGCGTCGAGTTTCCGATAGCCCACGTGAAAGGGGCCGGGCAGAAGCCCTGCCCACAACGTGGGGGCTAGGCGACCGAGAGCGGCTTCGCTCGACCGGACGGCAGACGAATCGACGGTGGAGGCGAGCAGGGCGAGGGTGAGCAAGGCGAGGATCACGGTAGGGGCCTCTTCTGGGGAAGCCGCCGGCTGGCGCTAGCGTGATGGTCGGTGGCGCGGGGACCGTGTCAGCGTGCGGGCGGAAGATCCTCTTCGTCAAGGACGGTCGCGGAGGTCCTACCGCTCGTCGACTGAGCCGAGAGCTCCGGCGGCATGCAGGAGCGGCGCAATCGCCGCCAACGACGCGAAGGAAGCGGGCGCCTTACTTCTCCCACCGAACGTCGATGCCGCCGGTGTCGCCCACCGCGGTACGAAGTAGCGCGACCAAGGTCGGCGAGGCACCGTTCGATTCTATGAGGTCGACGGTCGGTTGATCGATGAAGTAGTCGTCGTCCGTCAGATCCTCTTCTTCGAGCTGGTCGACCAGTAGCTTCAGTTCAGCCGCGGTGATGGTTCCGATGAGCTCGCCGCTCAGCTTCTTGTAGAGGTTTGGCATCTGCTGCTCCCCGGTTTGTGGTCCATACGTGGGCCTATAAAGTCGACGCGAGTCCGATTCGCGCCGCGACGTCATGCTAGCCTGCCCGCCCGCTTAGGGGAAACCAGATCCCTCGGCCGCGCGCGGCCGGCATTCGCCGAATCCGGTGACGGCGCTGGTTACCGAACGCGCCGACCGAGAAACTGGGCTGCCATCCGCTTGAGCACCGGCACATAGAGGAGGTGCGCGTCGCACGAGCGGCAGAGGCCGAGCGCGCCGCGCCCCTCATCTTCCAGTCGGCGGCGAAGCGTCTGGTAGCTCGGCCCGTTCCAGATCTCTCGGATGGATTGCCGGGAGACATCGCCGAGCGTGACTTGGCCGAGGGCGTCTTGGCAGCAGAGGCTCACTTCTCCGGTCGGACGGATGACCATCTGCATGTAGGGCACGCCGCACGATGCTCTCTGGAAGTAGCGATGGTCGTGGCCGGCCTGCTTGTTCGGCGCCGAGCCGCCGCGCGAACTCAGGACCTCGCTCTCGCGGCGGACGAAGATCCGGCCGCCCGGGGCGTCATCGTCCACGACGAGAA
>CAZZAH010000479.1:2296-3701 GCA_964652115.1 uncultured bacterium
GATCCGGGTGTTGGACCTCAGATGATCGAGTGTCGGATCCTCGGACGAGGCGAGCGCGTCGATCACCCGCTGCACCTGCTTCCGCAGCTCGAGGTCATCGCTGTAGTTGTTCACAATCAACTCGTCCAGGCCAGCGCGCGCCAGTGCGACGAAGAGCGCGAAGGTGAGCGGCGTCCCGTTCGTGTAGAGGTAGATCCAAGCCCTCGGCAGTCGCTGTCGGAAGAGGCGGCAGATCTCGGTCAGGCGCTTGTCGAGGAGTGGTTCGTTGTTGCTGAAGAGCGCGAGGTGTCCCGCGTAGTCGGCCGCGGCAAGTTCCTCCGCGATCTTCTCCACCAGCTCCATCGGCATCTCGCGCGTGGGGCGGGGATCGACGTGCCGGTTGACCGGACAGAAGGAGCAGCCGCCGTTGCAGAGGCTCACCGTCTCCACCTCGATCGCTCTCGGCAACTCCCCCAGCGTCGAGGCATAGATCGTCGAACTCAATCGATTGGTCACCGCGTGGTAGCGCATGTCGAGTGGGCCCCCGCGAGGGCCGAGGAGCGCCCGCTTCAAGCGCTCGATCAGGCCCCCTCGGTCTCCGCGAACGATGGCGACTCCCCGCACGCTGCGTTCCTCCGGGCGATGATGAATTCGAATCGCTACCCAGTGTGCGCGCGCCGGAGCGCGGCGGGTCGCGGCTGGTCAGGCAAAAGAGCCGGCGTGGGTCATCGCATCGGCGAACGGCCCCTGCAGGAGTCGCTCCTCAGTTGTGCCATGCAGCTCCGTTCCGGCTTCGAGATGACCCGCTAGATCCTCGATCATTGCATGAAAGCGCACCAACTCGGCGGGAAGGTCGGGCAGAGGCTCGGGATGATACCGTCCCCCGACGAAGAAAGTGCGCGCGTAGCCGAGCACGCCGGTCATGTGCCGGACAAGGTCCGCGGGCGCCCGCACCTGCTGGCCCGCTTGGAATACTCCGAACGACGGAGGGGCACCCCGCAGCGCCTTCTGTGTGCGATAGGCGAGTGCGGCGAGAAAATGCCGCAGCATTGCACGCTTGTCATTCAATCCAGGCACCTCCCCTGCCGGTCACCGAGTCAACGCGGCGCACATGCCGATCCAGTCCCTCGCCCACCGAGGCGGTCGGCCGCCAGCTCGCGAGAGGTCGCGGCCCTCGTTCCGGCGACGCGCGGAATGTATACCAGGTCATCGCACCGGTCGGCGCTCGAGTTAGAAGGTGCGGCGACGCAAGCTCATCACCACGGGTGGAGTCGGCAGCCAAAACGCGTTCCGCCCCGGCGCATCTCGGGGCGCGCCGGGGCGGAGTGTTCGGATCGTGAAGCAGAGGCTAGGGGTCCGTGTTCGTGCTCGCTACCTCACGCGCACGAGCTTTCCCGTCACCTGCTCGCCGCCGGCAACCATCCGG
>CAZZAH010000480.1:0-3694 GCA_964652115.1 uncultured bacterium
ACGTCGATCGTTATCCGTCGCTCCTTCGCGCGGTCACGCGGCAGGACATCGCGCGGGTGGCGCGGCAGTACCTTTCGCCCGAGCGCGCGAGCCTCGTCATCGTGCGTCCGGACGGCTCGGCGGAGTTCGATCCGTCGAGCTTCATCGCCGATTGGCGCGCGGAGTGGAGCGACGCGGTCAAGACGGGGGAGGCGAGCGCGAACGAAGGCGTATTCGATGCGACCGCTCCCTTGGGCGCCGCGGCCACGCCCGCGACATCGCCTGGTACGACCCAGCGCGCGCGATTGAGCGACGGCGTCGTGCGCGTCGTGCTCCCGAATCAGACGCACCTCCTGGTCAAGCCGAACCCGAACGCACAGGTGGTCGGCGCGGTCGTGATGTGGCGCGGTGGCCAGTGGGCCGAGACGCCGGAGAAGGCCGGCCTGGCCAACTTCGTCGCGCAGATGCTCGACAAGGGAGCGGCGGGACGAAGGCAGACCGAGATCGCTGATCGACTCGGCGACCTGGGTGCGGAGCTCAACGTGAACGGCGGCGCGGACTGCATCACGGCGAGCGTGGGGGTGCCCGGCGCCGGCTACCAGGACGCGCTGACCGTGCTGGCCGATGTCGTCACGCAGCCGACCTTCCCGCCGGAGGAGCGCGAAAAGGTGCGCCACGATCTTCTGGCCGAGATCGAGAGCCTGCCCGATCGGCCGTTCGACTACGTGAACCAGGAGTTCTACGCGCGCCTCTACTCGCGCTCACCCTATGCGCGGCCGGTGATCGGCACGAAGGACGCGATCACGAGCATCACCGACGCAGACCTGCGCGACTTCATGCAGCAGTTCATGGTCGGCGCGAACCTCGTGGTCACGGTGACCGGGCCGGTCGATGTCGACGCGATCGAGGCGTGGGCGAGCGCGCGGTTCGGGACGCTCCGCGCCGGCACGCCGGTCAAGATCGACACCGCCTTGCACGAAGCGGCGCCGGCGAAGTCGGTCGATGTCCAGGTCGATCGGGAGCAGGAGCAGACGGTGTACAACACCGGTTGGCCGACCGCCGGTTTCACCGATGCCGATTACGTGGCGCTTCGTGCCGCGGTGGGCGTGCTCGCCGATCGCTTCTTCTTCAAGTATGTCTACGATCGCGGCGTCGCCTACCGCTCGTGGTTCTACCAGACGGAGCGGCTAGGTCAGGGCTCGGCGCAGAACGAGATGGGCGTGTCGCCCGAGGTATACCCTGAGATCTCACACGAGGTGGTCGACGATCTCGCGCGCTTCACCCGCGATCCGATTCCGGCGGAAGAGCTGACCGCGGCGCAGGAGAAGCTCGTTTCGCGCCACTTCCTCGGGGTGCAGACGAGCTTGGCCCTGGCGCAGCGGCTCGCCTTCTTCGAGCTGTCGGGGCGTGGCTTCGAGGAGATCGATCGCTATCCCGAGGAGATCGAGGCGGTGACCCCCGCCGAGGCCGCCGCCGCCGCGCGGAAGTACCTGCTCGAGGGCCGAACCACCCGCGTCGCGATCGGAAAGTCGAGCGCGGCCCCGGCGCCGTGAGCAACGCGCGGATCGACTCGCGGGCCATTCCGCTCTTCTACGCGACGGCGCTGCTGCACGGGCTGGTCAACGTCGGCTTCGTCACGATCAGCTCGTTCCTTCGCCTGCCGCTCGGCATGTCCGATCTGGGCTATGGAATGATCTACGTCCCGTTCTTTGCCGCGAGCGGGATGGCGAACTGGCTGGCGCCGCGCGCGCGTCGGACTTGGGGCATGCGCGGGACCTTCGCCCTCGGCACCTTCGCCGCGGCACTCGCCTATGCGTTGCTCATGCTCGAGTGGTCGCTCGCGCCGAGCGCGGGGAGGCCGCTGCTCTACCTGATCGCGGCGCTGCTCGGCGGCGGCACCGGCCTGGGTGGCGTGGTGCTGAACGCGGGCGTCCTCGAGCAAGGGTCGAGCGGGAAGAGCACCGGCGTCGTCTTACTCCACGGCACGCTCGGCGTCGGTGCGTGCCTTGCGCCCGCCTTCGCGGTGCTGCTCCGCGACCTCGCCTCGCCGCTCGCCTTTCCGCTGCTCGCCTGCGCGCTTCTCGTGACCGTCGCGACACTCGGGGGACGCTGGCTTCCTGCCGCCGGCGGCGAGGAGATCAGCGAGCTTCACCTCGGACGTCATCGCGTGTTGATCGGCTTCGCCGCGGCTGCGTTTCTCTACGGTCTGAGCGAGGCGACCTTCTCGAACTGGGCGGTGGTCTACCTCACCGGCGCGGTGGGGCTCGAGCGCGTCCCGGCGGCGCGCGCTCTCTCCTTCTTCTGGGCTGGGATCACGCTCGGGCGCCTCGTCCTCGCGCGCCTTCTCGATCGGAAGGGAGCGGTGCCGACCTCGATCGCGCTCGCCTTCGCGATGGCGGTGAGCTTCTGTCTCCTCCCCTTCGTGCGAGACGCGCGTGGCGCGCTCTGGGCCTATGCCGCGGCCGGGCTCGCGTGCTCCGGGCTCTTCCCACTCCTGCTCGACCTCGCGGCGCGCCGCGTCAAAGGCGAGGCGACCCTCTGCTCGTCGGTGCTCGGCATCGGCCTCTTGATCGGACTCGCGCTCGGCTCGGCCGGCATCTCGCCCTTCGTCGAGCGCCAAGGTTGGCGTCCGGTCTTCCTCGCCTCAGCCATAGGGCCGATCCTCCTCGCCGCCACTCTGGGGCTCCTCGCCGCTCAGAGGGGCGGGGCCGCTAAAGGGACGGCGTCGTCGCGCTCCTCGTTGCTCGGCAAGAGCACGGTCGAGTGAGGCCGCGTCGATTCGTTCGCGAGTCGATCGAGTAGCACGCGCAGCGAGTGGGGGTCGGCGATCGCGAAGCGCGCCGTGCTCTCCTTGCTTCCGACGTGGATGGTCCAGGCTGCCGGCGGCATCGCGCGGAGGAGATCTTCATCGGTGCGGTCATCGCCGCAGGCCAGGATGAAGTCCGCCTCGGGCGCCAGCTCGAGCATCTTGGCCGCGGCAAGTCCCTTGTGCGTTCCGATCGGCCGCACCTCGACGCTCCGGTGCCCGCGCACGGAGCGCAGGTCGCTGTCGGCCAAGAGCCCATCGAGGTCGGTCGCGAGCTGATTCGCGAGCCACTCGCCGAAGATCGGATCGGCCATGCCGTAGTGCCACACCAGGCCGTACTCCTTCACCTCGACGTGGCTGTTGGGCAAGCGATCGACATAGCGATCGAGGATCGGATGGAGACGCTCCCACCACTGCGCCGCCGGGCTGACGAGGCTCGCGCTCCAGCTGCCCACTTCCGGATCGCGCACCAGCGAGCCATGCTCGGCCGCGAGCCAGAGGTGAGGCGTCGCACCGAACCAATGCTCGAGCTCGAGCGCGCCGCGCCCCGAAATGACCGCGACCACATTCGCCGGGTCATCGGCCAGACGCCTGAGCAGACCGTGAAGCTCAACCGGCGGTACCGCCGCGCGCGGCCTCTTCCGCAGCGGAACGAGCGTGCCGTCGTAGTCGAGCAGAAGTAGGCGACGCATCGCCATCCGGTAGGCCCGCGTGACCTCTTCGGTCGACACCCAGGCCGGTCGTCCGGGACGCCGCGTCGCGCGCGCCGCCCGCGTCTCCTTGAGCTCCTCCATGAAACGGTGCGACCAGAGGTGGACGTCGTTTCGAACCACGCGCTCGTGGAGCGCGGTCATGCGATCGCGGCGTTCCTCGGCGCCGACCGCGAGCCCGCGCACGACCGTCGCCGCC
>CAZZAH010000481.1:0-3688 GCA_964652115.1 uncultured bacterium
CATGCCGCGCATGTACATGGCGCTCGCGGAAGAGGACCGCCACGCGATCACCGACATCATGGGCCAGACGCCGGAGATCCCCGCCAACTGCCAGTGGGCGATCTTCCTGCGCAACCACGACGAGCTCACGCTCGAGATGGTCACCGACCGCGAGCGCGACTACCTCTACAAGACGTACGCGGCCGACCGGCAGATGCGCATCGGCCTCGGCATCCGGCGCAGGCTCGCGCCGCTCATGGACAACAATCGCCCGAAGATCGAGCTGCTCACGAGCCTGCTTCTCTCGCTCATAGGCTCGCCGGTGCTCTATTACGGCGACGAGATCGGGATGGGCGACAACGTGTACCTGGGAGACCGCAACGGCGTGCGCACGCCGATGCAATGGAGCCCCGACCGCAACGCGGGGTTCTCGCGCGCCGATCCGCAGCGCCTGTTCCTGCCGCCGATCATGGACCCGGTATACGGCTACGCGGCGGTGAACGTCGAGGCGCAGTCGCGCAGCACGTCGTCGCTTCTCAACTGGACGCGGCGCCTCATCGCCGCACGCAAGGCGCATCCGGCGTTCTCGCGCGGGACGGCGCGCTTCCTGCGCCCGGGCAACCGCAAGGTCCTCGCGTACCTGCGCGAGCACGAGGGCGAGACCCTGCTCTGCGTGGCCAACCTCGCGCGCTCGAGCCAGCCGGTCGAGCTGGACCTCGCCGCCTACAAGGGACGCGTGCCGGTCGAGCTCCTGGGCAGCACGCCGTTCCCGCCGATCGGCGAGTTGCCGTACCTCCTGACGCTGCCGCCGTGGGGCTTCTACTGGTTCTCGCTGCGCGAGAATGCCGACTATCCCAAGTGGCACGTCGAGCGCGCGGTGAGCGCCGAACTGCCGTTCCTGGTCGTTCCGGAGGGACCGGGCACCGCGTCCGCGATCCGCGACGGTGCGACCGGCCTGGCCGCGCTGCTCGCGCATCGCGTACGCGATGAGATCGAGCGCGACGTCCTGCCGCAGGTCCTGCCGCAGCAGAAGTGGTTCGACGGCGATGCGGGGCCGGCGCGCACCATCGAGCGCGTCTCGCTCGCGCTGTCGGACGACTGGAAGACCGGTGGCGGCACGTGGCTGCCCGCGATGGCGCACGTCGACTTCGCGGGCGGCGCCCGCCGCACCTACTCGCTTCCCCTCGCGCTGGCCTGGGAGCATGGCGACGGTGCCGGCGTCGATGCCCTCCTGCACTGCACCTTCGCGCGCGTCCGCCAGCGTTCGCGCGTGGGCATCCTCTACGATGCCTTCTGGGATGGATCGTTCTGCCGCGCGATCGTCGCGGCCATGCGGGACAACGCGGTGCACGCGAGCACCGAAGGCAGCCTGCGCTACCGTTCTACGGCGCGCCTCGCCGGAGCGGAGCTCGGCGAGCTGCCCGCCACGCATTCGCCGCTCGAGCGAAGCAACACCCTGGTGGTGCTCGGTGAGCGCCTCGTGCTGAAGGGATTCAGGCGCCTGCGACGTGGCATCAATCCCGAGATCGAGCTCGGCCACTTCCTCACCGAGGTGGCACCTTGCGCGAACGTGGCGGCACTGTGCGGCAGCCTCGAGCACGTGGACGCCGACGGTGGCGTGACCGCGCTCGCGGTCCTGCACGCGTACGTGAGCAATGAGGGCAGCGCCTGGGACTACACGATCGCGCACCTCAAGCGCCTGGTCGACGAGGCGCTCGCGCAGGATGCGCCGCACCCCGCCGACTCCACGCTGCTCCGCGGCGGCTTCCGCTCGCTCATGCAGACGCTCGGGTGCCGTACCGCCGAGATGCACCGCGCGCTCGCCACACCTTCCGGCGATCCGGCGTTCGAGCCGGAGCCCTTCTCCGCGCCGGAGGTCGCCGCACTGCGCGCGAGTGTCCTGCGCGATGCCGACGTGACGCTCGAGATCCTGGCCGCACGCGCGGAGACGCTCGCGGATGACGCTCGCGCCGGAGCGCACCGCCTGCTCGCGCAGTCGGCATCGCTGCGCGAGTACGCAAGCTTCATCGTTCCCGCGTCGATCGACGCGGTGCGCACGCGCATCCATGGCGACTACGACCTGCGGCGGGTGCTCATCAGCCAGCACGACTTCGTCATCGTCGACTTCGAGGGCGATCCGTCGCTGCCGCTCGAGGAGCGGCGCGTGAAGCAGTCGCCGCTGCGCGACGTGGCGGGAATGCTGCGCTCTTTCGGCTACGCCGCCGCGGTCGCACGCGACGGCAACGGCAATGTGCCCGAGCAGCGCGAGCGCGCGGCGGCACGCCTTCTCGCGTGGCGGGAGGAGACGAGCGCCGCGTTCATCGCAGGCTATCGTGCAGCCATCGGGGATGCCCGATCGGTTCCGGGTGACGAGAGCGCATTCACCCGGCTGGTCGACACCTTCACGCTGGAGAAGGCATTGAGGGAGCTTCGATACGAACTCGCCAATCGTCCCGAGTGGGTCGCGATTCCGCTCGCGGCGGTGCTCGACCTCATGGAGAGCGCATGACGGATCCCGGCCGCACCCGGCAGGCCTCGGAAGTGTGGCGCGGCAGCGCGGCCCCGCTCGGTGCCATGTGGGACGGCTCGGGCGTCAACTTCGCGCTCTACTCCGAGAACGCCGAGCGCGTGGAGCTGTGCCTCTTCGATCCTGTGGGCCGCCGCGAGGTGGAGCGCATCGACGTCCCGTACCGCACCGACTTCGTGTGGCATTGCTACTTGCCCGAGGCACGTCCGGGCCTGGTGTACGGCTATCGCGTGCACGGCCCGTACGAGCCCGAGCGCGGGCATCGCTTCAATGCGCACAAGCTCCTGCTCGATCCGTACGCGAGGAAGATCGCCGGCCCGCTGCGCTGGTCGGATGCGCACTTCGGCTATCGCGTCGGCCACCGCCGCGAGGACCTGTCCTTCGACACGCGCGACAACGCGGGCGGCGCGCTCAAGGGCGAGGTGGTCGATTCGTCGTTCACGTGGGGCGACGACCGCCCGCCGCGCACGCCGCTCGAGGACACGATCCTCTACGAGGCGCACGTCAAGGGCTTCACGAAGTTGCATCCCGCGATCCCGCCTCAATTGCGCGGCACTTACGCGGGACTCGGCAGCGCGCCCGCAATCGACCACATGCGCCGCCTCGGCATCACCGCCGTGAGCCTCCTGCCCGTGCACGCCAGCGTCGACGACAAGGTGCTGGTCGAGCGCGGCCTTCGCAACTACTGGGGCTACAACACCATCGGCTACTTCGCGCCCGACATGCGTTACTGCGCGACGGGGACCATCGCCGAGTTCAAGACGATGGTGAAGCGCCTCCATCGCGCGAGCATCGAGGTGATCCTCGACGTCGTGTACAACCACACCGCCGAGGGCAATCACCTCGGTCCGACGCTGTCGTTCCGCGGCATCGACAACGCGGTGTATTACCGGCTGGCCGAGGACCGCCGCTTCTACGTCGACTACACGGGCTGCGGCAACACGCTTTCCACGCAGCATCCGGTGGCCCTGCGGCTCATCTTCGACAGCCTGCGCTACTGGGTGAGCGAGATGCACGTGGACGGATTCCGCTTCGACCTCGCCGTGACGCTGGCGCGCGAGCAGCACGCGTTCGACCCCTACGGCGCGTTCCTCGACATCGCGCGACAGGATCCCGTGCTCTCGCAGGTGAAGCTCATCGCCGAGCCGTGGGACTTGGGCGATGGCGGCTATCACGTCGGCG
>CAZZAH010000482.1:0-3687 GCA_964652115.1 uncultured bacterium
CGGCCCTGTGCAGGCCCCCCGAATCGCGCTTTCACCGGTCCCCGCCACCCTCGAACGCGTCGAGCATATCATCCGGCAAGTCGGCGTCGAAGTCGTCGGCCAGGATGACTGACCTCTTATAGGTTCCGGGGACCCGTGTTACCGGTTCGCCGACGACCGGGACGAGGCGGGCGATCGGCTTCCCTGCCCGCGCTCCGGTCGAAGGATCGACTCAGTCCGGGACTTGGTCAACCTCATGATCCGTGAGCGCGCGGGGGTTTAGGGGGACGTCGTCTCCTCCCGTGACGACCGGAGATTCGCGGACGGAGCCTCTCAATTCTGCCGATCGTCAACCCGCCGGCCGTCCCAGATTCCGGTTGCCGACTTTCCGCGCGTCGTGCGGAAATCAGCTCCGCCCTTCCATGACCATCCGCCGGACTTTCAGGTCCGCCCGCGGCGCTCCCAGTCTCCCCTCGGCGGAGCGCAGGTTTGGATGTGGATCCTGTGACCCCGGCCCCGGCCGGTTGGAGGTTTCACATGCGCACGGCGATCCTCTCGCGGCGCGAGAACTCGTGTCCGGGATTTACTATGCTCGGCTTCGAGTGATGCGACTCGAGTGAAGCGGTCCCGGAGCACGCCTCGGCGAACGGCTGGAAATCGGGTCCGTCGGGCCTAAGGAGGTTCGGATGGAGACATCCCTCGTCGGGCGTCTTTGTGAGCATCGAACGCTGCGTCTCGCGCCGCGGGAACAGATCGAGTGGATCGCCGAGCATGGATCACTGCGGCATCTCGACGCCGCGACCTTGTTCTACTTGAAGGATGGTCCGGTCGATGAGCTGCACGTGGTCCTCAACGGCCACCTGTCGATCTACGTCGATCGAGGCGCCGGTCGGCGCAAGATCATGGAGTGGCGCGGCGGGGACGTCACCGGGGTGATGCCCTACTCGCGCATGACGTCGGCGCCCGGAGACGTCATCGCCGAGGAGCCGACCGACGTCTTCATCGTCCCTCGCGAGCTTTTCCCGGCGTTGATTCGGGAATGTCACGAGCTGACGGCCGTTCTCGTTCACGTGATGGTCGATCGCGCGCGCCACTTCAACTCGAGCTTTCTTCACGACGAGAAGTTGGTGTCGCTCGGCAAGCTCGCGGCCGGGCTCGCTCATGAGCTGAACAACCCGGCGTCCGCGATTGCACGCAGCGCGGCGCTGCTGCTCTCGACCGTGGGGAACACCGACATCGCGGCGCGAACCGTCGGCTCCGTCGGGCTGACCGGCCCGCAAATCGTTTCGATCGAGAGGCTGCGCGAGACCTGTTTGACCGACACCGCCCACCCCGTGCTCTCCCCGCTCGAGCTGGAGGCCCGCGAAGAGTCGATCGCCAAGTGGCTGGAGGAGCATCACGCCGCACCGATGCTCGCCGATGCGTTGTCGGACACGATCATCACGCTCGATATGCTGGATCGGCTCGCGGAGTCGGTGCAGGGACAGGCTCTGAACGCGACGCTCGATTGGATCGCGGCCGGCTTCGCCACGCGCCGACTGGTTCAAGAGATCCAGGTGTCCGCGTCGCGCATCTACGACCTGGTCGCCGCGATCAAGGGGTTCACGCAGGTGGACCGCGAAGCCGCGCCGGAACCGGTCGACATCAAGCAAGGGCTCGCGAACTCCCTGGTCGTACTGGGCGGTAAGGCGCGGGGCAAGCAGGTCGGCATCGCGATCCACGTCGAGGACGATCTGCCTCGCGTGAGCGGATTCGCCGGCGAGCTCAATCAGGTCTGGTCGAACTTGATCGACAACGCGCTCGACGCGGTTCGCCAGGAGGGGCGGGTCGAGCTCACCGCCAAGCGCGAAGGCGAAGCGGTGGTCGTCCGCGTCGTCGACGACGGGCCCGGCGTTCCCGACGCGATTCGTGACAGCATCTTCGATCCCTTCTTCACCACCAAACCGGTCGGGCAAGGCACAGGGCTCGGGCTCGACATCGTTCGGCGCTTGATCCAACGCCACAACGGACAGATCGAGCTCGATTCACGGCCCGGACGCACCGAATTCCGAGTCACGCTTCCTCTGACGGGAGTTCGCGGACGGGTGGGTGCCGCTTGAACGCGCCGGTGCTCCTGGTCGTCGATGACGATCCTCAGGTGTTGGCCGCGATCCGGCGTGACCTGCGCTCGCGCTATCGCTTCGACTATCGAGTGCTGGCCGCGCCTTCCGGCGAGTCGGCGCTTGAGGTCGTGCAGGAGCTCAAGGCGAGGGGCGACACGCTCGCGATGCTGATCAGCGATCAGCGCATGCCGGGCATGCTCGGCGTCGAGCTTCTGATCAAGTGCCGCGAGATCTATCCCCTCGCTCGACGCGTGCTGCTCACCGCGTACTCGGACATCACGGCGGCGATCAAGGCGATCAACGAGGCGCACCTCGATCACTACCTCGGCAAGCCGTGGGATCCGCCGGAAGAGCACCTCTACCCCGCGATCGATGAGCAGCTCGCCTCGTGGCAAGCAGAGCACCGGCCGGAGATCAGCGGCCTTCGGCTCGTCGGCTATCAGTGGTCGCCGCGATCGCACGACGTGAAGGACTTCCTCGCGAGCAACCTGATTCCCTATCGCTGGCTCGATGTCGAGCGGGATGCGGAAGCGCGCCGGCTGCTCGACGCGACCGGGGTCGAGGTCGGCGATCTCCCGGCGCTCTTCCTCGAGGAGGGCGCCGTGTTACGGAATCCAGACCGTCGACAGATCGCGGCGAGCCTCGATCTGAGCACGGCGGCGACGCACGACCTCTATGACCTCGTCATCGTCGGAGCCGGACCGGCCGGCTTGGCCGCGGCGGTCTACGGCGCGTCGGAAGGGATGCGGACCCTTCTGCTCGATGCGCATGGGCCGGGAGGACAGGCGGGCACCTCTTCGCGAATCGAGAACTACCTAGGCTTTCCGTCAGGCATCAGCGGAAGCGAGCTGACGCGCAGAGCGGTGGCGCAAGCGCAGCGGCTCGGTGCTGAGTTTCGCGTGCCGGTAACCGTGACCGGCCTCTGCGCGGAGGGTGGCTACAAGCGCCTCGCGCTCGCGGATGGGCGAGAGATCGCGGCTCGCGCCGTAATCCTGGCGACCGGGATGACGTACCGCGAGCATCCCGCGCAGGGCATCGCGGCGCTATCGGGCGCCGGTGTCTACTACGGAGCTGCCGCAACCGAGGCTCGGTCGTGTATAGGACAGCGTGTCGTCGTGGTCGGCGGAGGGAATTCCGCCGGACAGGCTGCGGTCTATCTATCTCGCTTCGCGACCGAGGTCATCGTCATCGCCCGCCGCCAGAGCCTCAGCGAAACGATGTCGAGCTATCTGATCGATCAGCTCGCGGCGATCCCCAACATTCAGGTCCGCACGCGAACCGATCTCGATCGAGTCGAGGGCGAGGCGCATGTGGAGCGGGTGTGGCTGACCTCGCTCTCCGACGGCTCGGTCACGACGGAAGAGGTCTTCGCGGTCTTCGTCTTCATCGGCGCGCGCCCGCACAGCGATTGGCTGCCGCCTTCGCTCCTTCGTGACGCCAAGGGATTCGTACCGACCGGACGCGATGCGCTCTCCGCAAGCGAGTTCGCCAAGGTCTGGAAGGAAGATCGTGAGCCGACCTCCCTGGAAACGAGCATCCCCGGCGTCTTCGCGGCGGGAGATGTCCGCGCCGGCGCGATGAACCGAGTCGCGTCCGCGGTCGGCGA